>JBEVCD010000040.1:0-21154 GCA_040514265.1 Archaeoglobaceae archaeon
TGCGGCCGCCGGGATTCGAACCCGGGCAACGGGCTCGGGAGGCCCGTGTCCTGCCAGGCTA
This sequence comes from Archaeoglobaceae archaeon, assembly GCA_040514265.1. Classification (GTDB taxonomy): domain Archaea; phylum Halobacteriota; class Archaeoglobi; order Archaeoglobales; family Archaeoglobaceae; genus WYZ-LMO2. Next base: position 62 of record JBEVCD010000040.1, read on the forward strand.
GACTACGACCGCTCACTGTTTCTTGATTCGCTGCAAGATAAACGTTTCGCTCGGGGTTTATAAATGGTGGGCACGCCTCGGGTCGATCCGCCTATCGAGCGGCTTGAAGCTCCGCGCGCCTCCTCTCCGTACCCCCGAGAGCGCCGAACGTCCGGGGTTAGCCTGCTCCCTTCCGGGCCTGGGCCGGTTCCCCCGGCAAATGCGGGTGACATTCCCTCCGGAAAGCCACCCGCAACCGTCGACCCCTCGGGACGGAGACTCTACGGCGCACGGAACCGCTGCCGCCCGTTCAGCGGACCTTCCCTCGGCTTCGGCCCCCGCATATCGACGGTTTCGGGTTACAGGGGACGCCGAACCCCCCGGCCTAGCCCACCGAATAACTGTATCGGCTCCGCTAATTAAACCTTCCCCCTGAAGCTCAGGTTTTGGAAAACCTTTCTGAGCTCTTCTGCGACTCTTAAAACCTCAGCCAGAGCCGGGCAGTCGAAGTTCACGTCGGTTAAAAGCGGGAAGTTCCTACAGCTTTCCGGGCGGACTTCGTATATGGTGCAGAGTCTGCTCTCCTCGTCGAAGAAGGGGCATCTGACGAAGACGGGCTTTTGAGAGCTCACATCGATTTCAAAATTCACGATGAGGTTTTCCATAACAAGCTTCTTTTCGACCGGAAGGTAAACGCAGCGGCTGATTTCTTCGCAGCACTTTCCGCATCTCCGACACTCGAATGGGATCAGAACTTCGACGCCGTCTCCGACGAAGCGCGCATAGCTCAGCGCGTTGCCAGAACTTTCAGCGCCTCCACACTCTTTATTCTGCTCTCCCCCTCCAGAATTACGGTATCCCCCTTTACCTTCCCAACCTCGCATCCCCTCGAAATCCTCACGACCTTACCTATAACTTCATCGCCCCTGCAATCGTGCTGCAGCAGGACACTTTCACCTTCAAGCCTCTCGAACCTCGTCCTCGCCCCCAGAACGATTTCTCTGGCTTTGACGAACCTTACGGTGCAGGATTTCCCGACGTAGGCAGATTTCGCCTCTATTCCTCCGAGGATCGCGCTGCTGATGCCGACTACGACATCGCCGTCGAACCTTATCCAGCCGTCGACGACGCTCCTCCTCTTTACTACAAGCAGCCTTTTCTCCCTATCGACGACGATCACGCCCGACCCCCTGTCTGACTCTGACAGCTACACCCCTCTGCATTTCGATCATCTCGAAAGCAGAGAGCACAGCAACGCCGGTTGCTAGCAGCTCGTCCTTCGTGTTCACGACAAGAACCTCGTCGTTAGCCCTGATGTTCTCATCGACCTCGACGACGTGCTTCGCGAAGACACTTTTGCCCTCGGCTACGAAGTCCGAAACCTCGTCCATGACGACCACGCGCAGCCTCGGATATGGGAAGTGTCTGTGCAATCTCCTGGCTCCTTCCACGCTCAGCGTTAGCCATCCGGTGTCAGCTTTCAGCGTGGCTATCCTCACACCCCCGTCTATCACCTGCCTGACCTTTCCGGTCGTGGAGAGCAGAAACTTGCAGCTTTCCGGGAACAGAGCCCTCCCGGCTCCTCTGCCGAACTGGTAGTCTGCTATGACCCTGACGAGTCGCAGGTTATCTACCATACCTTCTCTCCCTCCTCTGGTAGTCGCGCAGCATGCGTAGGAAATCGACGTAGCGGAAGTGCTTCCAGTCCGTGTCGGCGAAGTAGAGCTCGCTATATATGCTCTGCCATATCAGAAATTCTGGCAAATCGTTTCCGACCTTCAGTATCATGTCCGGTTGCGATCTGACTGCAAGATATTTTTCGAGGGTTCTCTCGTCAACAGCTTCCGGATCGATCCTGCCGTTTAAGACATCTTCGGCGAGCTTCTTTATCGCGTTCGTTATCTCCTTCCGCCCGTCGAAGCCGGCGATTAGGTTCACGGTTACGCTTCCCTCCCCGACCTCCTTTACGACGCCATCTTTTACGATCCTCAGCTTGAAGTTTCTCGCCTCAACTTCAGCTTCACCCCTCAGGCAGAGCGTGATTTCCCTTATTCCGAACCTCCTGCACCACTCAACGAACTGCTCGAACTTTTCTTCCGAGAAGGAGTCCGAGACTATCATCAGATGCTCGGGAACCTTCTTTATCTCCCTTTCGAGCTTCCTGATGTAAATTTTCATCAGCATCTACAAGCTTTAAATTCAAGGAATACTTTAACGTTTTCAATGCTTCAACCGCTGGTGGCAGCGATCGCACTGGCAGCCATTCCGCTCGACGAGGGGATATCCTTCGTCTTCCTCGTGGCGCTGACGATCTCCTACGCGAGGAAGGATAATCGGTTGAACTTTTCGGAAGAGAGGTGGATAAACTACCTCTTCACCTCGTGCGTGCTCGGTTCAGCGGCATTCGCGGTGCCGAAGGAGGTCGTATACGCTGCGGTGTTCGCGTCCCTCGCACACGACGTACGCGGAGGCTTGCTGAGGAACCTCGCAGCCTACTTTACTCTCGGCTTTGCGTATCTCAGCATCGCGAACTTCGCGAGCCTCGCCGACAGGGTGTTCGTAGCTATTTCCGGTGCGATGGCAGCATCGCTGGTCGAGAGCATAGAAACGAGGGCTGACAAGAGGGTAGCGACGCTTTTAGCCCTCGCGACGGCTTACGAGGTGTTCAGCGTATACCTCCCGAGAACCTCTCTCGAAGAGCTCACGTTCGCACTTGCGGTTTCCGCGATCGTAAGCTATGCAGCCATGAAAGCCGGCGTCGCCGACAAAAGCGGACTGTTAGCAGCTATGCTCGCTTGCACGATCGTCTTACTATTCTCGGACATCAGACACTTCGTGCTCCTGCTCCTCTTCTTCGCCTTGGGCTCTGCGATAACGAAGTACAAGTACGACGTAAAGCTGCAGAGAGGAATAGCCGAGCAAGCCGGGGGAGCGAGGGGTTACGCAAACGTTCTGGGCAACAGTCTTCCAGCCCTCTTCTTTGCGATGAACAGTAGCTACGGCTTCACACCAGCCTTCGTCGCGAGCGTCGCGACGGCTCTCGCAGACACTATGGCGAGCGAGGTCGGCAAAACCGCCGACAACGTTTACCTAATAACGAACCTGAAACCCGTGAAGCCCGGGGAGAGCGGAGGAGTTTCAGCGATAGGAGAGCTGGCAGCCCTCGCCGGATGCGCGCTGACAGCCGTTACGGCTTACGCTCTCGGAATGGTTGATTTAGTCGAGGCTTTGGCTGTAGTCGCTTCGAGCTTCGTAGGAGTCCACGTTGACAGTTTACTCGGGGCTACGCTGGAGAAGAAAGGTTACTTGACGAACTCGGGCGTTAACCTGCTCGGAACCCTATCTGGCGGGTTGCTTTGCTTCGCTCTCACGACGCTCACGTAGTAATCTTGAAAGGCGACGATTCTGATCAGCTCCCCGAAGGGTGGTATGCTGTTTACTGCTACGACATAGTCGCACTCGATATCTTCCCACCACTCCGAAAAAACCGCTACGTCTGCTCTCAGTTTTGGCGATCCGACCACAACACCCACGTTCTTCAGATTTAGAAGTTCTTTCCTTACGTCTTCGAAGCTCCTGAATACCGCGTAAACCTTCTTGAATTCCTTAGCCAGCTCCTCCGCGAACCTTCCGCCGAAGTCCACCGCAACGTTCTTCGGCAGCCCTTTCAGCGCCTCGATCATAGCAGCGAATTTAAGAGCTCGCGCAGAGCAAAAAGCTTTTCCTCGTCGCTGAGATATCCGCTCAGTATCGCTCCCTCGAAGTTCCCGAACTCCCTCAGCACCTTTTCGGCGTGTGCCCTGCTGACCATCATGCTTTCGAAACTCTCAACGGACGTGACGAGGAACATTACGAGTCTGCATCCTGCCACCCTAAGATCGAGCACCCTCTCGTCCGTGAGCTCGGCTGTGACGAGAACGAAGTCGTAGCAAGAGTAATCGATGTCTTCCGGTGAGAAAAACACGTCCGCTTCGAACTCCTCGGAAATACGCTCGGCGAGCTTTTCCAGTCCAAGAGCGAGCACGGCAAACATATACACACTGGACTCAGCGGAACATTAAGCTTTCGCGAAGCTTTTTAGTTGCCCGCCGACCGGTTTGCATGCGCGTCGTGAGCCCGGAGATAAAGAAGGGCATGAAGGTCGCGGAGCTGATCGATCAGTTCGCCTTCACAGCTTTTAACGCGAGAAGGCTTGCGGAAGCTGCGAAAATTTGCGCCGAGATGGTTCGCAGCGGCGCCACGATTTTCCTCACGCTCGCCGGCGCGATGATCCCGGCCGGGATGAGGAACGTTGTAAAGGGCTTCGTGGAGAACTTCGCCTCGGTCGTCGTCACCACCGGAGCCAACGTCGTCCACGAGATCGCGGAAGCTCTCGGTTACAGCCACGAGATGACCTCGCCATACGTCAACGACGAGGAGCTCGCGGAAACGAGTTCGAACAGAATTTACGACGTTCTCATAGACACGGCGGCGTTCGAAGCCGTAGAGAACTTGATCGCCCGCATCGTTTCCGAGGCGAAGGGGAGAGAGGGGAGTTACGAGTTCCTCTGGCGTGTAGGCAGCAAACTCGAAGATTCCTTCCTGAGAGTCGCTGCGGACAAGAAGCTGCCAGTTGTTAGCCCAACGCTCCACGACTCCGTGATAGGGCTGCACCTCAGCGTTTACGCCCGGGATTACTGCATAGACTACACGAAAGACATCAAGCTCCTCGTCGACATGTGCTTCGAGTCTGAGAAGAGTGGTGTGATAATAGTCGGAGGGGGTGTGCCGAAGAACTTCGCCCTTCAATCTATGCTCCTTGCCGAAGGGTTCGACTACGCGGTGCAGATAACAACCGATTCCCCGCAATTCGGCGGACTCAGTGGGGCTACGCTTGAGGAGGCGAAGAGCTGGTGCAAGTTGAAAAAGGGTGCGAAAGCCGTAACTGTTTACTGCGACGCGACCATAGCACTCCCGCTGATCTACCTGTACCTACTTGAAGTCGTTTAAACTCGTCTGAGAGACTTTCGAGACCGTTTTCCACTTCCTCCTGACGATCGGCGGAAGTCTGCCCTCGACGATCCACCTGCGTAAGTACTCTCTCGTCTTCGGATCGCTCGCGTAACCGCTGCCGAAGTCGCCGTAGGTTCTGCGGAGCTTCTCTATCTCCCTCTCCCTCTCCACCTTGGCTACTATCGAAGCCGCTGCAACGACGGCGAACTTGTCCTCAGCCTTATGCTCAGCAACGACCTCGACGCCCGACATCTCTTTCAGCCTGGCTGCGAATCTCTCCGCAACGACATCGGGACTGTCGACATAGACGATTTCGGGCTTGAGCTTCCTTACGATCTCCGCGCAGCATTCGAGCAGAACCTCGTTTATAGTCTTGACGCTCATCCTCTCGTCGAGCTCGTCGGCGTCTACCTTCACGACATGGACTCTCGCAACCTTCCCGATCTCAGCGGCTAGCTCCAGCCTTTTGTCGTGGCTGAGCTTCTTCGAATCCCTTACGCCGAGCGATTCGAGGACCTTCGCATCATCCACGGCGACGCCGGCAACGACGAGTGGACCGATAACGCAACCCTTCCCCGCTTCGTCTATGCCGGCTATCATATTCCGAGCCTTGGCAGACCCCTTATCGGTAGCTTCCCCTTCTTCATCTTCTTCATGATGTTCCGCATCGTTTCGTAGTACTTCAGCAGCTCCCTCACGTCCTGCGGTGATGTTCCGCTACCTATCGCTATCCTCCTTATTCGTGAGGAGTCGATTATCTTCGGATTGAGCAGCTCCTCTTCCGTCATCGAGTCCATTATAACCTTGAACTTCTTCATCTTCTCCTGAGTCATCTCCGCCACTTCTTCGTCGATCTTAAAACCGCCGAGCGGGAGCATTTCGAATATCTTCCTTATCGGACCCATCTTCTGCATAGCCTCTATCTGCTTGTAAACGTCTTTGAGCGTGAAGGTTCCCTTGATGAACTTCTCTGCGTCGATCTCTTCCTCCTTCATCACCCTCTCGACCTTCTCCATCAGCGCCCTGATGTCGCCCATGCCGAGCAGCCTTGAAACAAAACCAGCCGGATCGAAGCGCTCGAAGTCCTCTACCTTCTCCCCGCTGCCTATGAAGGCTATGGGTATCCCTATCTCCCTCGCCGCTGAAAGTGCTCCGCCGCCCTTTGCCGTTCCGTCGAACTTCGTTATGATTATGCCGTCTATACCCACCGCCTCGTGGAAAGCTTTCGCCTGCTTGCTCGCGAGCTGACCTATCGCTGCGTCGAGGACCAGGAGTTTGTAATCGGGCTTCGTAACCTTCGCTATCTCCTTCATCTCCTCTATCAGCTCTTCTTCGAGTGCGTGCCTTCCGGCGGTGTCGATGATAATCATGTCGTAGTCTCTGAGAGCTTCGACTCCTCTCTTTGCTATCGCAACGGCGTCCTTCGTGTCCTTCTCTCCGTAGAAACCTATCCCGTAAGCTTCAGCCAATTGCTTGAGCTGCTCGTAAGCAGCAGGTCTCCAAGTGTCCGCGGCTATCACAGCCGTCTTCATGCCGCGATCCTTGTAGTACTTCGCTATCTTCGCCGCAGTAGTGGTCTTTCCGCTCCCCTGCAGACCGACGAGCATTATTCTGCACTTCTTCAGCGGAATCTCCAAGCCCTCTCCGATGCCCCTCAGTAGCTCCTCGTAGACTATGCGCAGAATGTGCTCCTTAGCCGTGAGAGTCGGCAGAACATCTTCGCTTGTAGCTCTCTTCCTTATCGCATCGCTGATTTCCTTTACGTGTCTCACGTTGACGTCGGCTTTTATCAGGGCTTTCTGGATGTCTTTCACGACCTCCTCGACGAGCTTCCTGTCAACGCTGCTCGCGCCGAGTATTTTCCTCGCCACGTCCCTGAGCGCTTCGAGTGCCATTGATGAGAGTCGAGAAAAAGTATAAAAAGTTTGGTGAGGCGGCTGCAATGATGCTACTCGCGATAGCGGCTCTCGTAGCCCTGGCGGTTGCGCTGTCTGCTGTCTACTACTACACGGAGTTTCTCTGGTTTGAGTCCCTCGGGTACGGCGAAGTCTTCGTCACGTACTTCTCGCACAGCCTGGCCTTCGGTGCTCTGATCTTCGCAATAGTCTTCGCCATCCTTGCACTCAACAACTTGGCGGTGAGGAAGGCGAGCGAGGAGTTTCTGGGCGAACCTTTCAGGATTCCGATTCTGGTGGACGCAACCGTAGCTTTCTTCGTAGCCGCGATGCTCTCGCCCAACTGGCAGTCGATGTTCTTCTTTCTGCATTCCGCGAACTTCGGCGTTGTGGACCCGGTGTTCGGAATGGACGCCTCTTTCTACGTGTTCAAGCTCCCCTTCATCAAACTCATCGTCGGAACTGTTCTGGCGGCGGTAATATTTGCGGCGATAATCGCAGCGATTTCTTACTCCTACATCTTCCGCTGGGTTCAAACGCTCAGTGAGCTCCTCGAAATATTCCCGCAGCGCGGGTTTCTTCACATCTCGATTCTGCTCCTCGCGATACTTTTTTCCTCTGCAGCTCTAATCTATCTATCAGCCTTCGAGCTCGTCCACTCACAGCACGGAATAATAAGCGGGGCTGGCTACGTAGACGTTAACTACAGAATTCCCGCACTCTTTTTGTCGTCGATTATCTTCGCCGCATCGGCGCTGATCGCCTCGTATTTTCTGTATTCGGCGAAGGTTGGGAGGGCAGCGATCGCTGTTCTCTCCGCCGTGGGCTTTGTGTTCCTCGCCGCAGTGGTGACGCCAGCTGCGATTCAGAAATTCGTGGTGGAGCCGAACGAGCTGGCTTACGAGGAGCGGTACATAGGTTACAGCATCAACTACACGCTGGAAGCCTACGGGCTCACGGACGTGAAGGTCAAGAGGTTCAACTACGCCGAGAATCTCAGCTACGAGGACGTGATGAGCGAGAGGGCGACCATAGACAACATAAGGATATGGGATCACCGCCCCCTGCGCGACGTGTTCAGGCAGCTGCAGCAGATAAGACCCTACTACGTGATCCTCGACATCGACGTAGACAGATACCACATCGACGGAGCTTACACTCAGCTAATGGTGGCTGCGAGGGAGCTTTCAACGGAAAACCTGCCCAGACAGGCTAAGACGTGGGTGAACGAGCATCTGATATACACCCACGGTTACGGAATCGTAGCCTCACCGGTCAACGCCGTCGGCGAGGAGGGAATGCCCGTATTCTACCTCTCGGACATCCCCCCAAGGGGAAAGATCGAGGTGAAGGTGCCCCAGATATACTACGGGGAGCTCGAAGACTACCCCTACGTCATAGTGAAGACGTTACAGCCCGAGTTCGACTATCCGCTCGGTGAGAGAAACGTGTTCACACACTACAACGGCACGGGCGGGGTTGAACTGAGGGGCATAAACAGACTCCTCTTCGCGTTCCGCTTCGGGGACATTAACATAATCCTTAGCGAGTATATAAAAGAGGACAGCCGTATAATGCTGAGGCGCAACGTCGTCGAGAGGGTAAAGGCTATCATGCCCTTCTACGATTACGACTCCGACCCCTACGTGGCGGTGATAGACGGAAAGATATACTGGGTGATCGACGCGTACTCGAAGCTCGACAACTTCCCCTACTCCGTAAGACACGGTGACTTTAACTACATGCGGAACCCCGTCAAGGTTTTCGTCGACGCCTACAACGGGAGCGTCGAGTTCTACGTGGTTCAGGAGGACGGACTGACGAGAACGATACGCAACGCCGTAGATATATTCAAGCACGACATGCCGGAGGAGTTCAGGAAGCACATAAGGTATCCGCGGGACTATTTCGAGATCCAAGCTGAGATCTACGCCACCTACCACATGCGCAACGTCGTGTCCTTCTACAACCGCGAGGACGTCTGGGAGATAGCGAGGGAGAAGTTCGCCGGGAACGTGATAGAGGTTGAACCCTACTACGTAACCCTCTCGCTCGACGAAGAACCAGAGTTCGTGCTGATACTTCCGATGACACCGAAGGGTAGAAACAACCTCGTCGCCTGGATGGCGGCGAGGTGCGACGAGAAGTACGGAGAACTGATAGTCTACGAGTTTCCGAAGGGTTCGCTTATCTACGGACCCATGCAGGTTGAAGCGAGAATAGACCAGGACCCGGAGCTCTCCAAGCTCTTCACCCTGTGGGGGCAGATGGGTAGCGAGGTCATAAGGGGAAACCTCCTCGTCGTCCCCATAAAGAACTCCCTCCTCTACGTCGAACCGATATACTTGCAGGCGGAGTCTACGAAGATCCCGGAGCTCAGGGGCGTGATAGTCGTTTACGGGGAGAGGCTCGCGATGGGCAAGGATCTCTACGACGCTATAAGACTAGTTTTCGAGAACGTCACCAAAGTTGAAGAGCCGGTTGAGCCGAAGACCGCCGAGGAAGTTCTTGAAGAGGTGAGGGAGGTTTACGAGAAGATGGTCGAGGCGCTTAAAAACGGGAGGTGGGCGGAGTTCGGCGAGATGCTAGAGAAGCTCGGAGAGCTCCTCGGCTATTGAACGTGCTACGCTGATCCTGCTGAACACACATTCCACGGTATCCGTAGCTACTATATCTTTTATCCCGCTGCTGAGGATTCTGACGGCTGCGAACGAAGCTAATACCGCGTGGACGCAGGCTACCTCCACCTCCTCGGCTCCGAGGTTGAAGAGGTGTCTCGCAGCCTCCATTACTGTTCCGCCTGTGGAGACTATGTCGTCCACGATCACGACTTTTTTACCCTCCACGCTCACTTTCTTCGGCGAAATTTCCACCCTCTCAGCGTCGATCCTCTTCTTTTCGAGGTAGTCCCATTCGCAGCCAGCGTGTTCGGCTGCTATCTTTACCCTCTCCAGCGAACCCCTGTCTGGAGAAAGCATGACGACGTCGCTGCCGTAAAATTTCCCTATCAGGGGCATCGCATCGACGTTCCTGAGCCTTCTGAAGTGGGAGGCGGCAGCCTCGCTGTGAATGTTTACGGTTACGACGCTCTCTGCGTAGCTTTCGAGCAACCTGGCGACTGCTTTTATGCTGACAGCCTCTCCCTCAAGAAACACCCTGTCCTGCCGCGCGTAACCCATGTACGGGACGACAGCTAGTATTCTTCCTTCAAGAGCCTCCATCGCGAGCGTTATTGCGACGAGGTCGTCGTTGGAGTTTATGCTCCCCACGACCACGTGCTCGTCTTCGTCGCTGATAACTCTCGCGTAAAGTTCTCCGTCGGGGAACCTTCTGAACTCAACCTTCGCGAGCTTCGCGTTAAGAACATCAGCCAACCTCTTCGCCAGAGCCGGCGATGAAGGGCACGCGACGACGTCCATGGATGAAGTCGCTTTAGTTAAATAAAGAGCTAACCCTCAAGTCTTTCCAGTTCCGCCCAGCCACTCGAAGAGTCCTGAGAAAAACTGATATAAGCTTTGCGGGAGTGTGTGTTCAGGCATGAAACCTTTCCACAGACTGACGGTTTCACTGACAGATGAGGAGATGAAGATTCTCGAGGAGCTCCGCCGCGAGAGCGGTGAGAGTCTCAGCAAGATATTCCGAGACGCCATCTACATTTACTACAAGCTCGTAAAAGCTTCCAGAGTAGCGGGAGTGGATTTCAGGAAGTACTTCACAGACATCGCGAGACTGGCGTTTCACATACACGGTGTTGAGCAGAAGCAGTTCGCGGTTATCGACAGAGAACTCTACAGGGTTCTGCTGAAGAAACTTCAGGAGAACGTCGATCCCGAAAGCATAGAGAGGGACGAGGAGTTCAGAGCAGCAGTCAGCGGACTGGTAAAACTCTTCGAAGTTACGAGGGGCGAGTGGGAGAAGTGGGAAAAGAAGGAAAAGCTCGAAGAGATACTTTCGACGCTTGAATTCGCCGGAGCTGGATTCTTCGCGAAGGTCGGAGACGGAGAATATATATTCAGCACTTATGCAGAATCCACGTCGGTTACGAAAGTCATACTCTCTGCGATTCTCTCAAGCGCAGGAATCGATTGCGAAGTGGAGTCCTCACCCGGGAAAATATTCGTGAGGCTCAGGTAGTCATCCTTCAGGTAATCTCAACACTCTTTTCAGAAAATTTTTAATCGTATTAAATTTGTGCAGTTGATAATATTTTCGCCACTTTAATTGCACAAAATTACAGTCAGTATGCGTTTTTAATAAATAATTTTAAAAATGACTAGCTATAAGAAATTACCGTATGGCGGACCCTATGGAAGCGATGCGGAAGGAGTTCGAGACGTACATCATACCGCCGAGCTGGAGGGATAAGGTCTGGAACATCGAGGAGTTTAGGAAGTTCCACGAGGAGACGACGAAGGACAAGGAGTCGATATGCAAGTGGTGGGAGAAGTGGGCGAACGAGCTACCTTGGTTCAAGAAGTGGGAGAAGGTCCTAGACGACAGCAATCCGCCGTTCTACAGGTGGTTCGTGGGAGCTGAAACAAACCTCGCGTACCTCTGCACGGACTGGCAGATCGAACAGGGAAGGAAGAACAAGGTGGCTATAATCTGGGAGGGAGAGCCGGTAGATGAGAGGGGTGAGCCCAAAGACGTAAGGAAGCTCACTTACTACGACCTCTATCGCGAGTCGAACAGGATAGCGATGATGCTCAGGGACAAGCTCGGCGTAAAGAAGGGCGAGGTACTTACGTTCTACCTACCGATGATCCCAGAACTTCCGCTGTTCATGCTGGCGGTTCAGAGGCTTGGAGCGGGACACAGCGTAGTGTTCAGCGGATTCAGCGCCGAGGCGCTGGCTGTGAGAGTGATGGACGCCGGAGCAAGGATAATAGTCACGGCGGACGGCGTTTACAGGAGGGGCAGGGTTCTGAACCTCAAGGCTGTCGTCGATGAAGCTGTAAAGATCTGCGAGCAGCAGGGGCATAAGGTTGAGAAGGTGATCGTAGTCGAAAGGGTCGGCGGGATGGACATACCCTGGAACCCGGAGCGCGACGTCTGGTTCCACGAGCTCATGTCCGACATCCCGAAGAACGCCCGCGTGGACTGCGTGCCCATGGGCAGCGAGGACTTCAGCTTCGTACTCTACACCTCCGGAACGACCGGAAGACCGAAGGGTGCCCAACACAGCGTTGCCGGATACGCCGTGCATCTGTATGCGACGATGAAGATGATATTCGACATACGCGACGACGACATCTTCTGGTGCACTGCCGACATAGGCTGGATAACGGGACACAGCTACATAGTCTACGGACCGCTAATGCACGGTGCGACTGTTGTAATGTACGAGGGAGCTCCCGACTATCCTGATATAAGCAGATGGGCTGCCATGATTGAGAGGTATGGTGTGACGATATTCTACACGGCTCCGACGGCAATAAGAATGCTCATGCGATTCCCGGAGGAGAACTACACTAAGCACGACCTGTCCACGCTCCGCATAATACACAGCGTCGGAGAGCCGATAAATCCCGAAGCCTGGCGCTGGTATTACAGGGTCTTCGGCAGAGAAGACGTCGTTTGTTCCAGCACGTGGTGGATGACCGAAACAGGCGGAATTCTGACGGGGCACTTCCCCGGACTTGGCAAGATATTCCCGCTGAAGCCGGGAACCAACGGATTCCCGATCCCCGGCGTTAAAATGGAGGTGTTCGACGACGAGGGCAATCCTGTGAAGCCCGGAGAGAGGGGGTACCTGGTGGTCTCTACGCCATGGCCGGGAATGCTGATGACGCTGTTCAAGGATCCGAACAGATACATCGAGGTCTACTTCGGAAAGTACAAGCACAAGGGCTGGTACTACTACACCGGCGACTTCGCGATGATCGATCAGGACGGCTACATCTGGGTCCTCGGCAGAGCTGACGACGTGCTGAAGGTCGCGGGACACAGAATTGGCACCGCCGAAGTCGAGTCGGCGATGGTGAAGCACCCAGCCGTAGCCGAGGCTGCGTGCGTCGGTAAGAGCGATCCTGTGAAGGGTGAAATTCCGCTGATCTACGTGGTGCTGAAGAAGGGCTACGAGCCGTCCCCGCAGATGGTCGAGGAGCTCAAGAAGCACCTGAGAGCTACGATGGGTCCCGTTGTTGCAAGTGATGCGCTCATAACGTTCGTCGAGACGCTGCCGAAGACGAGGAGCGGAAAGATCATGCGCCGCTTGCTGAGAGCCGTCGCTGAAGGTAAACCTCTGGGCGACGTGACGACGCTGGAAAGCGATGTTGCAGTCGAAGAGGCGAAGAAAGCTTACGAGATGGTCAAGGCGGCCCTCGAAAGGTCCGGAACTTAAATTTTTTTGAAGGGTGGTGCAGTATGTCAAACGAAGCAAAATATGAAGAAATTGGGATGTACAAAGAATGGTGGGCCAACCCCGCTCCACTTGGACTGATGGGATTCGCATTGACAACGATGGTTACGGGCTTACATCACATGGGCTTTTGGGGGGCAGGGCCAACCTTAGCTCTGGCGATTGCTTTTGGTGGAACAGCGCAGTTCTTTGCAGGGGTAGTCGACATGAGGAAGGGTAGCTTGTTCGGCGGCACAGCGTTTTGCTCATATGGCGCCTTTTGGTGGGCAGTATTCTTCATGATTGTATTATCAAAGGCAGGGATCATTGAAGTTACTGCAAGTGACGAATGCGGATTCTTTGCTGTGTGGGCAATGTTTACCTTCGCACTGCTGATTTCAGCTTTCAGGATAGGGAAGTTCGTAGGCACTTTGTTCCTGCTGCTCTTCATAGCGTTCGTACTCCTTACAGTGTTTACCTGGGGGTTGTCGGTAGGAATGGACATGAGTAGATTCAGAATCGCAATGGGGGCGGAGATCTTCATTACTGGACTGTTAGCCTGGTACATAGCAATGGCGGAAGTCGCCAACACAATATACCAGAGACAAGTACTGCCCCTTTCCTGAAGGTTAATTTTCAATTTTTTTGTGCTTTGATTGCAGTTTTCAAGCTATCCACGATAAATTATTTTTAATTCGGCTTGTGGATCGCGAGAATCGTAAGCTTGATAAGAACTGAATTTTAATTCAATCATGATAGTTGGTCTCGACGTCGGCACGAATTACACCAAGATAACGGACGGCGAGCGCTTCCTCGTCTATCCATCCATCGTAGCCTACGGAGAGGAGAGAGAGTGGAGCCTCAAAGGAGCCTCGAAGAACGTATACGTCGGAGAAGAGGCTCTCGCGATAATCAGGAGCGTTGAGAACGCCGAAGTCATCCGCCCGATACACGAGGGAAGGGTAATCCACGAATCCTACGTCGAGCTTGCGAAACACGGCATCGAGAAGCTCGGTGTGCGGGCGAGGCACGTCGCGACGGGGATGCCGGTAAAGTCCTCGAAGAGGGAGAGAGAAGAAGTAAAGGAAAAGCTCGCTTCCTCTCTCGGGTGCGAAGTCCTCGTTTTTCCACAACCCGCCGGAACTATGGCTGCGATGGGGATCGAAACTGGTGTGTGTATAGACGTAGGCTTCGGAACCACCGACGTGTTAGTCCTCTCTGACATGGAGTTTCTCAGGGGAGACACTATGCTCCTCGGCGTCGATAAGCTCTACGAGGCGCTCGAAACGCTCGTAAGGAACAGATCCGGAATAAGCCTTACGCCGGAAGAGGTTACGAGTCTCCTTGTGGAGGGAAAGAAGGTAGGGCGGATCAGGAGCGGGAAGAGGGTTGAGGTGTCCTTCGACGACATAGCCGGCGAATACGAGAGGCTCGTCGCTTCGTGGGTGGACAGAATAGCCGGCAGAGTCAAAGCTGTCCTCGAAGGTCTCTCGACGCTGCTGCTCGAAAACTTCGTGATCACCGGCGGCGGAAGTATGCTCCCAAAGGTTTACGAGCTCTTTTGCGAAGCTTTCTCGGACGTCGGAGAAGTCAAAAGACCAGAAGATCCGATAAAGAGCAACGCCATCGGTTTTTACGAGATGGCGAAAAAGCTCGTCGGCGAGACAGTCGAGGAGAGCGAAGAAGATAAGGACGAAAAGAGAAGTGAGGGGAAGAGGGTGAGAAGGAAGTGAGGATAACGATCGAGATCCCGCCGGAAATGGAGGAACTTCTGCTGAAGAAGTGTAAGGAGAAGAACCTAACGCCGGAGGAGTTCGTGTACTCGCTGCTCGACTGGTACTTCTTCCGCAGGCAGAGGGTTTCCGAATCCAACTTCGTGAGGGTTGCGAAGGAGGTTGCAGAGGAGAGAGTAAAGACGTGCAAGTTCAGCGACTCCGGCTACTGCACCCTCGACGCTCTGGACCTCCTCAGCGACGCCCAGCCGAGGCCGATCGATCCCTACCGCTGCCTCTTCTGTGTCTACTACGTCGACCGCAGAAGGGAGAGGAGCAAGCCCAAAGTCGATGCGAGGGTCTACGATATCGCCAAGCTTGCCGCGAAGCTCGTCGTGGAGCTGTACGGAGATAAGCTGTTCTACAAGCCGAAGAAGGATGAGCGAGCGAAGCTCGAAAGACTTCTCGATTGGTAGGCTGGGAGTTGCGAAGAGTTGAAATCTGCGGCATTTCGAACTTCGAAGAGCTATGCGCGGAGTTGTAAAGATAATCAACCCCTACGACCCAGGAGAGTTTCCGAGGAGTGGCGAAGTTCTGCAACTCGGCTCGAACGAGAACCCCTATCCGCCAAGCGAGCGTGTAAGGAAGGCTTACTGCGAGGCAGCGGCAAAGATAAACCGCTATCCCGACGCGAGGTATCAGGAGCTGAAGGAGGTAATCGCCGAGTACGTAGAATGCGACGCCAAGAACGTTGCGTTGGGATGCGGCGCTTCGGAGCTGATAAACCGTGTGTGCGACTGCATAGTCGAAGAGCTCGATAAGGTCGTAATTCCGATGCCGAGCTACACGCTCTACGCTATATATGCGATGCTGCGCAGCGCTAGCATAGAGATGCCGGTCTTCAAGAGTTACAGAATCGATGCCGAGGCGATAGCGGAGCTTAAGCCCAAGCTGACGTTTGTATGTTCACCGAACAACCCGACTGGCAACGTGGTGGACAGGAAGACTATAAAGAGACTCGCGGAGGTTTCGCAGTACCTCGTAATCGACGAAGCCTACGCGGAGTTCGCGTCGAAGAGCTGCGTAGATCTGGCGCTTCAGCTTGAAAACGTCATCGTGTTGAGAAGTTTCTCCAAGTTCTTCGGGCTCGCCGGACTCAGAGTGGGCTACGCGATCGCGAACGAAGAGATTGCGGACGCTATCGAAAGGGTTCGTCTGCCCTTCGCGATTTCGCAGCCGGCGCTGAGCTGCGCGATTGCTGCGATCGAGGACGTTGAATACTACGAGGATGTGAAGAGGAAGATAATCGAGGAGAGGGAGAGGGTATCCAGGGAGCTCTCGAAGCGCTTCTTCGTCTACCCGAGCGAGGCTAACTTCATCCTCGTAAAGGTTGAGGAGGGGTTTTCTAGGAGGATGCTCGAAAGGGGTATAATAGTCCGCCGCATCAGTCTGCCGGGTCTGGAGGGTGAACACGCTAGGATAACGATAGGGACGAAGGAAGAGAACGACGCTCTGCTTGCGAAGATTCAGTAGGTAGCCAGACCCCGGCAGAGTAAAAAGACGGCTGCGTATTCCGGAACCTTAACGGTCTCGCCAGCGACTCCTCTGATTTCGAAGTCCCGAAGCCTCAGCCTGACCTTCTTAAGTAGCCTGACAGCGACAACCTCGTCGCCGAAAACTACCGCGTCGCTCAGCGGATCGAAAGCGTCGACGTCTTCCACCTTCATAACCATTAGCCCCGTCTTTCCGTGCAGACTCCCGGGAAGTCTTATGAGCCTCTTTACGTCAGCCGTAACCGGAGTGTCGACGTGGCAGCGGAGCCTCTCTATCGCCTCCTCGACGCTCTTCCCGTACCTCGCAGCGTAGGCGTTAGCTCTCTCGCTGACGTTCGAGTTGTACCTCAAATCGGGAGCAACGATGGAGATGTAGTCCACGATCTCCCTTCTCTCAGCCGAGCCGAGGGTCAAAAACTCCTCGCTGTGGACGTGGACGTGGTAACCTCTGCTCCCGGAGAAGTAGACCTCGATGTCTTCGTCTCTGATGCCGAAGTCTTTCCTCAGGATCACCAACAGCTTCTTCAGCTCCCTCTTCGCGAGTTTCAGCGAAGCCTCCCAGCTCCTCGATTTTACTGGAAGGTGATCGGCGTCGATGTCGAAGATGAGATCGGCTCCGAGCCAGCCCTTGGCTTCCATCTTTTCCGCGTCCGGTCTTTCGTAGTAGGCTGAGGAGTAGTATACGTGAGCCGGAACGTTTTTCAGAACGTAGGCTTTGAACTCCTCCTCGGTTCTAAAGCTTAAGTGTCTGTGCATCACGAAGTCGGGAAGTGATGCGAGAGGGACGAAAGCGAACTCTCTGCGCCTGAACTCCCTCGGCAGAGGGATTTTACTCTTCGCGTAGTATTCCGCGAACTTTCTCTCGATGAAGAGTTTCGCTATCATGCTCGCAGTATCTGGATCGCCACCTTCCTCCTTCTCCTCCTCGTGTCGAAGTTGACGACGACTATCTGCTGCCAGGTACCCAGAAGGAGCTTACCGTCCTTGAACGGAACGACTATCGACGGTCCGACTATCGAGGCTTTCACGTGACTCGAACCGTTGTCGTCGCCCCATGTTTTGTGGTGCTCGTAGTGCTCACCGTAGGGAGCAATTCTATCCATTATCCTCGGAAAGTCCTTCTGAAGTCCGGGCTCGAACTCGATCGTCGTTATCGCTCCGGTCGATCCGATGTTGAAGACTACGACTGCCCCCTCCTCAATCCCGCTCTCCCTAACGAATCTCTGGACCTCCTCCGTTATGTCAGCCATCCCGTTGGGGTCGAGCTCAACTTCCACGACCTTGAGCATGTTTCAGTGTCTTTCGATCAGATAAAAGCTTACACCCCTGTAGTTCAAGAGCCTACCGCGCGGAACCTCGTGCAGAGGTTTTATTATGCAGTCAGCTCCAACGAGTTCTGCAACCCTCGCTATGGCGCTGTAAAGCTCCGGCGGCGGGCGGATTGAGTAAACGAGCGAGGCTCCCTCGTATATCTCCATTTTCGGAGACGTAACGTCGTCGAGGAAGAACCTGACTCCCCTGGGGACTTTCCTCACCACCACGTCGGTGGCGTAGACGTCGAGACCCCTCTTCACGAGCTCCTCAGCTACCTTGACGTAGCTCCCTATACCGACCTCAACTACCTTCCCGCTGTAGCGCCTCGCGATGAACTCAGCCAGCGCCAGCACGAAAGGTTTAATGCGATGCGCGAATATTTCACTTGTGCAGACGGTCGTGGTGAGGGACTACAGCACGGGAGACTTCAGGGATATTCTCGAAATAGACAGAGAAGCTTTCAACCCGCGGAATCCCGCCTACGACGTTTACGTCTACCTAACATACGGCAGCGATCTGCTGGTAGCCGACATAGGAGGAAAGGTCGTCGGCTACATCGTAACAATGGACGTCGACGCTGTAACAGGGAAGATAATATCCTTCGCCGTCCGCAGGGAGTTTCGCAGAATGGGTGTGGGTTCGATGCTTCTGAGGAGAGCCATAGAGAGGCTCGCAGCTAGGGGGAAGAGGAGGATAACTCTGGAAGTCAGGGTTTCCAATACCCCAGCCCAGAACCTATACCGGAAGTTCGGTTTCAGGGTAGTCGACGTCATTCCGGGCTACTACAGCGACGGTGAGGACGCCTACCTTATGGTCCTCGACCTTAGTGGGCAATAGAGCACAGAGCTCTGAACTTCTCGTTTTCGACCAGTTCCCTCGGTTGCTTCGTCGAAAATATGTCCGATATCCCCTTGCAGAGGTAGAAAATAGCTCTTTTGTGCTCCAACTTACTCCTGTTTACCTGGCTCGGGTCGATCGACATCTCGTCGTAGTATTTGAAGTAAGGGCTCGTGTATCCGAGCTCTTCGAGAAGTTTTCTGATCTGGTACAAGGTCAGGTGCAGCAAAATTATCTCTTCTTTCTGCATGTAGCTAGTGTTCTTCTAAAATTAAAATTTTTCTGGGACAAAAAATTGTGAGATTTAACCACCGGAGATAACCCTCATAACTTTAAACTCTCCCTCTTCAACCCTCGCCTCCGTCGGTATAGGCTTCGAGTCCTTTACGATTACGACCGTTTCGGGGTTTATTCCCAGCTCCTCTATCACCTCGTAGAACGTCTTACCGGGAGGGGCTTCTATCTCTACCTCCTCCCTGTCGAAGCCCACAAACTTCAGTCTGAGCCTCATTCTTCGGGAAGCACCTCCTCGGAGACCTCCTTGATGCTTCCTCTCTCCTTTATCTCGTGCTTGAGCTCTCCGAGACTCCTCCTCAGCAGACCCTCGTCCTTGCCCAAAAGCTTCTTTCTGCCCTTTCGCCTAAACTTTCTCCAGTTGAAACGCCTCATCGATTGAAAATTAGTCGCCCACCTTCAAAAAGCTTTTGTTAATGATTTGAAATACCCTACTTGCAACCTCGACGACCTTTCCGACGATCATCATCACGGGACTTCCGAATTCCGGCTTCTTTTCGATTATCTCTCCGAGCGTGGAGATGTAGAGCTTTTGATCCCTCATCGTCCCTCTCTCGATGACGGCGGTCGGAGTTTCAGCAGCCATACCGGCTCGAACGAGTTTTACAGCAACCTCATGCGCTTTACTTCCGCCCATGAGGACGACGAAGGTAACGTCCCCTCTGGCACCTAAGATGTCGGCATCTCTCCCCGACACGACAACGATGGCTTTGCCGAGCTCCCTGTGCGTGAGTGGAATCATCACGCTACCGGCGGCACCGTTCACGCTGCTGACTCCGGGAACGACCTCGAACTCTATACCGTTCTCAGCCAGAAAAAGCATCTCCTCCGCAACCCTGCCGAATACGCACGGATCTCCTCCTTTCAGTCTGACGACGACTTTTCCACTGGAGGCGAGCTCTTTCATCAGCCTGTTTATCTCCTCCTGTCTCCTGCTCCCATCCTCGCCCCGCTGCTTTCCGACGTAGATAGTCCTCTTTCCCATTCTCCTCAGCATCTCGACGATCTCCTCGCCGACCAGTCTGTCATAGAGGACGACATCCGCCTCCTCCAGCAGCTTGTAGGCTCTCAGAGTTAGCAGCTCAGGATCCCCCGGCCCTGCGCCGACTATGTACACCTTTCCACCCACGTGTGGACTTTGGAGCGAAGCTTAAAAAATCTTGGCGGGAATTGTTTCGATGGACTTTCGAAAGCTCCCGACCGTGCTGACAGCCGACGAGCTGGTAGACAAAGCCTTCAGAAGAGCTTCGAAGGTAGGGGGCAAAGGGAGGGAGAGAGCGATAAACAAGCTTGCTACAGTATCTAACGTGACCCGGGACTACTTCAGAAAGATCACGTCCGCTCACCCTAACTACGACGAACTCCCGCCGTTCTACAGAGAGATGGTCGACGTAATGGTTGGGGTCGGGAGGTTAAAGAGGGCTCTCGGCGCGCTGAAGTGGGCGGACTCGATGGTGCAGCGGATAGTTTCGAGGAGTATATCGGAGATTAAGAGGGGTAAGGATCCGTCTACCGTCCTGAAAGCCGCCTACGGTAGGATAGCTTCCGTGATCGAGCAGATAGACGACGAGCTAAGGTTCCTCAACGAGGCGAAGAACAAGCTAAGGGAGGTTCCCTCCTTCTTAGACCTCCCCACGGTCGTCGTCGCGGGGTATCCGAACGTCGGAAAGTCGAGCTTCGTTGCAGCCGTTTCGAACGTAAAGCCCGAGATCGCGAGCTATCCGTTTACGACCAAGAAGCTCACGGTAGGCTTCGTCGAGCTCGACGGAAAGGTTCAGATAGTCGACACTCCCGGACTGCTGGACAGACCGCTCAGCAGGAGGAACGAGATCGAGAAGAAGGCGATCCTATGTCTGAAGCATTTGGCGGACGTAATACTGTTCATCATAGACCCCACCGAAACCTGCGGCTACACGCTTGACGAGCAGCTCTCGCTCCTCCTCGAAGTGAAGGAGAGCTTTTCAAAGCCCGTAGTCGAGGCGTACAGCAAAGCTGACATGCACGACTTCAGAGACAGGGTTGCCTTTTCCTCGAAAACGGGGGAAGGGATAGAAGAGGTCTTGAAAGAAATAAAAAAATTTCTGTAATTCACTCGCAGACGTCTACGCTTATCGCACCCTCCGGGCAGACCTCCACGCAGGAGCAGCACTCCTGGCAGTCTTCGGGTCTTACGGGCT
>JBEVCD010000041.1:0-3789 GCA_040514265.1 Archaeoglobaceae archaeon
GATCCCGTGCCTTTCGAGGAGCTCCTTGGCTTCGTGTTCCATCAGGAGTTGCATGTTCGTGATCTCTGCGTGCTTTGTATATCTTCTCGAAATCGTTATATGTTTGCCCTACGGCTGGGGAGCAGTGATAGAAAGCTGGGAGGAATACAGACTGTTTGAGAGAACACTTTCGGATTACGTGGATAGCGTGAAAATCGAGCCCAGACTCAAGAAGGCGCTGAAGTACGCCATATCAGCCGGAGGTAAGAGGGTTCGTCCACTCATAGTTCTTCTGAGCGGAAAAATGTGCGGCGGAAGCTACGAGACTCTGATGAATTTGGCCCTCGCAGTCGAGTTTATACACACGGCTAGCCTAATACACGATGACATAATTGACAGGGCTGAGAGGAGAAGGTGGAGGGAGGCTCTGCACAAGAAGTACAACCTCTCCCTGGCTCTGATCCTCGGAGACTGGCTCATATCGAAGTCCGTAGAGCTCACGTCGGTGTACGGGGAAGAAATCATAAGGGAGTTCTCGAAGGTGGGCATGATGATGTGCGACGGTGAGGTGATGGATGTCTACAGCGAAGAGCTCGACGAAGAGGGCTACTTTGAATGCATAACGAAGAAGACAGCAGCCCTCTTCGCTTACTCGGCGAAGACGGCGTGCAAGGTGGTATGCGCTGACGAGAAGGCAGCGGAAAAACTCTTCGAATACGGGTTGAACCTCGGCATAGCGTACCAGATGGTCGACGACCTTCTGGAGTACCTGGGAGCCCTCGAAGACAAGGAGTCGCAGCACGCCTCGCGAACGATCCTGCACATCTACGCCGAAAGTTACGGCGATGAGGTGAAGAGGGTCGTCGAGCTAATAAAAAAATACTCGGATGCCAGCAGAAAAGCGCTGGAATACTTCGACGACTGCGAGGAGAGGGAAAAGCTGCTGAACATAGTAGATTACATAACTTCGAGGATGCTACTCAAGGTCATCTGAGCTTTTTGAAGAGTTTTTCCGCGTTTTCAAGAACGTTCTGCTTCGTGCCGCTTCCGGCGATCACCTTCCCGATCTCATGTGGCGAGAGCAGATCGCCAAACGAATGGGCGTCGCTGCCGAAGACAAGCTTCGCTCCCACCTCATCAGCTAGCCTCGCGACGAGCCCGTTCGTCAGCGAATGTCCTTTCCTTGCGGATATCTCCAAGTAAATTCCGTTTTTCGCGGCAAGCTCCGCATCTTCCAAGCTCAGCAGCCCCGGGTGTGCAAGCACAGATACTTCGCTCTCGATAGCTGCCCTGTTTGTCCCCTCTGCGACGGGTTCGGCTACGGTTTCGCCGTGGACGAGGACTATCTCCGCACCCTCGCGCCACGCGAGCTCGACGACTCTGTCTATACGCCTCGGCGGCACGTGCGTTATCTCGACGCCCACGAGGAACTCCACGTCGTAATCGTCGGCGTAATCCTTCAACTTCGACAACTTCGCCAGAACGTCGGCGACGTTCGTCACGTCGACGTGGTCTGTCAGGGCCAAGTATTTCACACCCTTGACTGCCGCTCTCCTGAGGAGTTCGCTCGGCAGCAATTCGCCGTCGCTGAGCAGTGTGTGGGTGTGGAGGTCGAGCATGAAAAGATTTTAAAAGCGAGTTGATAACGCTTACCGTGCCGGGAATCAGAAGGCTTGTGCTCGACGTCCTGAAGCCGCACGAGCCGCCGATAACCGTTTTCGCCGTTAGAATCAGCAATCTCGAAGGTGTTACAGCTGTAAACATAACCCTGCAGGAGGTAGACCAGGCTACGGAGTCTGTGAAGATAACGATAGTCGGAGACGAGATAGACTACGAACTTGTAAGCAAGACCATCGAGGAGCTTGGAGGCGTAGTCCACAGCATCGACGAGGTCGTGGCGGGTAAGATAATAATCGACGCCGTGAAGACCGAGCAGGATTAAGTTCTGAAGACTATTCCCGCGTAACCGACGACCTGGTCCTTGTCGGCGACGTCCCCGCTCGTTGAGTAGTCCACGAGTTCGGCATATCCGTTCTTCGCCTTAGCGTAAATCATAGCCACCGCTATACAGCCGTAACCGCATACGCTGGCTTGCAGCTCGTATATAGTTTTGTAGTATTTCTTTACGTCCATCGAGAGTACAGCCCTTATGACAATCTCGTCGAGTCTCCTGCACTCGTCGTCCGGGAGGTAGTGGTGCATGTCGGAAGAGGCTACCAGAACCACTCGCTTGCCGGTAACAGCTTCGGCTTCGAGAATTTCCTCAGCAACCTCTCTGGCCGTCTCCTCGTCCTGCATTCCGAGGCAGATCGGAACTATCTTGAAGTCCTCGTGCAGGAACTGCAGAAACGGAACCTGAACTTCGAGGCTGTGCTCGTAGCGGTGCGCGGTTTCGTCGATCGCTATGATCCTCTTCGGCAGCGCGTCGACGAAATCTTCATCGACCTCCACCTCACCGAGCGGCGTTAGCCAGGTGTCGGTCGATACAGCTACTGGCAACCCGTAGCCAGTATGGTTCGGTCCGACTATGACGTAAGTGTCCGCGTCCGGTAGCAGGGAGTGAACTCTGCCAGCAGTTCTGCCGGAGTAAACGTAACCGGCGTGCGGAGACACGCACGCAACGACCCGTTCGTCCTTCACTCCGGGTTGGGTGTACTCTCTAAGCATCGCTATCAGCGACTCCCTCTTTGAGGGGTAGAACATGCCCGCAACGGCTGGGTGTCTCATACATCTACTTCGCACGACCCCTAATTAAATTTCACCCAACTCACACCCGTGGAGCCACTTCGAAACGATCATCGCAGCTTCAGCCAGTCTGTAGGAGGGACGCGATATTATGTCGGCGTCTATCACGTAAACTCTCCCCTCCCTCACGGCTTTCACATCGCTCAGAAGTGGGTCGCTGACGACCCACTCGTAGATCACGTTTCTGCCACCTCCCATCCCGCTCCCGCTGTTCACTATTATCACGTCCGGATCTGCGGCGATTATGTCCTCGACGCTCACGACCCTCCAGCCAGAGAAGTTGAACGCGTTGACTCCACCGGCTATCCTTATCACCTCGTCGATAAAGGTCTGCGCTCCGCTGACGTATACCGGGTCGTGCCAGAGTATGTGGACAACCTTCAGCCTCCTTTTACCCTTCACGCACTCCTCGACATACTTCAGCTTCCTCTTCATATCCTCCACGAGTTTCTCGGCTTCCTCTTCGTGCCCCGTGAGCTTCCCGAGGATCAGTATGCTGCGCATGACGTCGCTAATGTTTCTTGGATTGAAGGCGACGACGTTTAATCCAAAGCGCCTGAGAGTTTCTATAGTCTCAAGCCCGTTCCCGTAGGCTGCGACGACGAGATCGGGTTTTAGAGCCACGACCCTCTCCACGTTCACCGTAGTGTAGCCGCCTACGGACTTCAGCTTGCCCTCCTCCTTCAGCTTCAAGACTTCCGGCGGGTAGTTGCAGTAGTCCGTTACGCCGACCACCTGATCCCCAGCACCTATTGCGAACAGGATCTCGGTGTTGCTCGGTGCGAGAGACACTATCCGCTTCGCCGGTTCGCTGAGAACAACTACGCTGCCCGTATCATCCACTACCCTTATCTTCCCCTCCTCAATCTGGGGCTGAGCGCAGAGAGATAGTAAAACGATTAGGAGTAAAAGTAACAGCCTCATCTTCTCACAGCTCCAGCTACCGCAAGTGCCAACGCAAGCGCCAGCAGGGTCGGGACTATCTCGAAGCCCGGCTGCTCTGGAGTCTCAACCTCAGTTGTAGTTGTCTGTGCGGTAGCTATAGCCGTAGCTGTTGTAGTCGCA
>JBEVCD010000041.1:3889-21144 GCA_040514265.1 Archaeoglobaceae archaeon
CAGTGGTAGCGATCGGCGTAACAGTCGTAGCCTCGATCCTTTCGGGCTTTATCGGATGCGGCTTGCCGAGTAAAGCCATTATCGCGCATGCGGTCATGTAGCCGGGGTTGTCCGTCTGGTATTTAGTGTACCTGAAGTGTCCGTCCTCCTCCTGCAGACTCAGCAAGTGGTCCACGACGCTGACGTTGTTCTTCACCCAGCTCCTCGGGTTTATCCCAGCCGCCACCAGCGCCTGAATTGTCCAAGCATCGCTCGCCGCGTTGCTTGCCGAGTTTCCGAAGTATCTCATTCCGCCGTCCTCGTTCTGCCCGCTCCTGAGGTATTCGACAGCCCTCTTTATCACCTCCGAATCCTTCGGCTCTCCCGCAGCTATCAAAGCCTGGATCGCAGCAGCCGTGTCGTCGTAATCGCTATCAACACCCACGCTCCAGGGAAATCCGCCGTCTTCGTTCTGCTGAGCTTTCAGCCACTCTACAGATCTGCTGACATTTTCGCCGACTGCTGAAAGTGCTATTATTCCCCAGATCGTCGTGTATACGTAGTCCCCTATCCTCCCGTCCTCCCTCACCCTCTCCTTGAGCTTCGAAACAAGATCGACGCCGGCGAAACTCCTCGGATCTTCGCCGGCTGCAACTAAAGCCAGTATCGTCCTCGCGTAGTCGGCTGTGCCCATCTTCGGTAGCTCCTCTACAATCCTCTCGCGGATGTAGTCCAGAGGGCTCTTTCCGTTCCTCTTCCAGGTGTGCGGATCGTGACAGATCGATATCGCCATCACAGCCCAAGCCGTCTTTGCCACGCTCTCCTCCTCCCCGGGGTTCGCGAAACCTCCGCTGTCCCTCTGCAGACCTCTCAAGTACTCGTAAGCCCTCGCCACTCTCTTCTCGTCGCAGCTCAGCGGGAAGTCCTTCCAGTCCTTCGCGACTGCAAAGACGCTGAGATTCTCAACTCTCACGACGTAAGTCAGATTTCCGTTTTCTCCGACGAGCTCCGCACGCAGCTTTTCCCAGCGCCCCTCGTATCTGTAGAAGCTGACATCCCCCCATTCAGCTGGCACCTCGAAGTAAAGTTCGGCTCCCACGCTTCGGTTGGCGGTTACTTCGAAGCAAGCGTAAACGTCGGCGTAGAGGATTCCAGGAGGGCTCACTTTCCTGATTTTCAGTTTTACGGGCTCTTCGACGACTATCTTTTTGAGTGGTATGTCCATGCGTACTTCGGAGACGTTCACAACTACAAGCTCGCTCTCGTTTACCGCAACTCTTTCTCTTACCCTCACAACCTTCTCCATCCTGTTGCTCGCACCGTTGTTGTCCACTACTTCGAGCGTTACCGTGTAGTTCCCCGCCTCGCTGTAGGCGTGCTTCACTACCTTCCCGCTCGCTGAAGAGCCGTCGCCGAAGGACCAGCGGTAGTCCGTGATAAAGCCATCTGGATCGAAGCTCCCGCTCGCATCGAAGGTGATCTCCTCGCCGACAGCCGGCTGCGGAGGGGAGAAGCTGAAGACTGCAACCGGTGGCGTGTTCGAAGCCCATTTTACGGAGACGTAAACGGAGTAGTCTTTCTCGACGAGTATTCGTATGACGAAGATCGACGTATCCGGGGTGTCGCTCATGCTGCGGGCGAAGAACCAAACCACCTCGTCGCCCCCCTTAACTCTGTACTCGGTAGCCGCAACGCCGGGCATCGGCTCATCGGGGTAATTTACCCAGTACATCCACCCCGAGCCCTTGCCGGCGTAGTTCGTGCATACTTCCCTTATACAGTCAACGAAGAGTCCCCACTCTGTCTCCTTGAGCTTGTAGTCGAACCCCTTTATCCTAGAAGCGAACTCAAGCGCTCCGAGGGCTGTTCTCCAGCTTATCTCGTACTCCTTCCCGTCGACGACCTTAACGAACGTTCCCGACGGCAGGTAGTTCTTAGCTGATCCTACTCCACTCGCGCACATCCTAACTTCAACCGTCTTCTCAGCTCTCTCCTCGCCGCTGATGGCTGCTACGCTCAGTTTCCCTTCAACCTGAGGTGTGAACACAGCTGCAGAACTCGAATTAGCTTTCCCGAAAATTGGTGTGCCCCCGTTGAGGCGGAAGACGACTATGGCGTCTCTGTCTGTGTACACTTCAACCGGCTCGCCGACGCAGCCGCCGCTTACGCTCAGCTGGAGAGCCGAAGCCTGAAAGATCAGCAGTAACAGCGCAAGCGCTGCGAACCTCATCAGCTCACCTCCACTTCAACGGCTTCACTGATGTGAGAGAACTCGTTCGGGTACTTCCCGAACTCGTAGACGGCTGCGAAGAGCTTGTAAGTTCCAGCGCTGTTCCGCTGCGGAACGTGTATCAGAACAGGCACTCTGATCTCCTCGCCGGCTTTGAGGTGGAACGTCGAAATGCCAGCGATATAGTCGCCATCGCTGCTCAATCCGCTTACGACGACTACGAACCATCCATCCTTCGCCGCCGTCACGTTGACGTAAGCTGTTATGTTCCCCGCTCTCATGCCGTTCCCGGCTTCGAAGCTGGATACGCCTACGGGCTTGACCCTTACGTGTATCTTGAGGACGATCGTCGAGTTCGTCGGTCCGTGAATGCTGGAACCGTAGCAGTAGTAGATCGTCTCACCGTCGCTGACTTGATATAGGTCTGCAGAAACTGAAAGCGGAGCTGTATCGTTCCAGATCGACCACCAGCGACTCCAGTCGGGGGTGGGCTTTATCCCCATAATGGAGTTCACAAAGAGGCCCCCTCCGACGTTCGGATCGTAATAGTCGTCGTTAAGCGTGATCTCGAAATGGATCTTCGCTTCGTCCGTTTCATAGTCCGAAGCTGCGTAAAGCGCTCCGAGGGCGGTCGTTCTCCTGACTTTGTAGCTCTTTTCTCCAACCAAGACGCTAATATCTCCAGGAATCAGCGTGACGTTGAACTCCATGACGCCGGAGTCTTCGAAGCAGTAAACGTAACCGCTGTCGGCGCCGATGAAGAGCTTGCCATCGGCAAGGAACGGCGAGGACATGATGTTGTAGTACGCGTTCTCGGGCGGGATCAGGCGGTAGTGCCAGAGCTCGTATCCATTTTCGGCGTCTACTGCGTAAATCGTCCCGTACTTTGTGTTCGTGGCGAAGTAGACGACGCCATCAGCTACAGCCGGAGAGGAGTCTATCTTTCCGTTGGCTTGGAACTCCCACAGCTTTTCACCGCTCAGGTCGAAGCTGTAGAGCTTACCCTCTTTCGAGCCAAGGTAAATCCTGCCGTAAGCCACCGCTGCGCTCGAAATAGTTCCGTTAAATCCGACTGTTTTGCAGTCCGGCTTTATTTCTAGCCTAGTAGAGTTGCATATGTAGAGGGACTTCTCGGTCGCGAAGACTATGTGCCAACCGTTCCGATCGAAGATCGTGGGCGTGTTCGTTATCTTCGCGTCCACGCTGAGGTTCCAAGCTTCCGTCAGGTTTTCGTATACCGCGTAGAGCCTGTGCTGTCCGCTGTCGTTGCCCGCGAAAACTATCAGCCCCCCTCCGGCTGCCGGCGATGTGTAGGGCGAAATTTCTCCTCCAGTTGTGAAGCGGCCGACTATCTTGCCGTCGAGCGAGACCTTCCAGAGGGTCCCGTTCGAGTGCGTCAA
Source organism: Archaeoglobaceae archaeon (assembly GCA_040514265.1). GTDB lineage: Archaea > Halobacteriota > Archaeoglobi > Archaeoglobales > Archaeoglobaceae > WYZ-LMO2. The sequence goes on from JBEVCD010000041.1 coordinate 7,499, forward strand.
CACGTAAATACTGCCGTTGTAGACGATCGGCGACGATGCGATGCCGTAATACGTCGGAGTGGGGTCGAGGAGCAGAGACTTAACTTCACCGCTCGTGAGGTTGACTATGTAGAGATAACCGTGGAAGCTCCAGCCTCCGACGCTTACCATTCCACCGACGACGAGCAGGTCGCCGTAGATGAAAGGGGTCGACGCGCCGTATATGCTCGAATTTATCAGCCTAACCTCTCCGGTGCTCGCGTTTATCTCGTAGAGTCCCGGGCTCCAGTCTCCCCAGCCATACCAGTTAGTGACGTAAACTTTTCCTTCGCTGTAGACGGGCGAAGCTCCGACGAGTCCGGACAGATAGCTCTTCCAGCATAGTTTCGGAATTATTCTCCCCGCCGTGAAGTTGCCGAGGTGCTTTTCGTCGCCCTGAAAACCCACAGCTCCGGCTGCGGCTATGGTTAGCAGGATAAGCAGCGGTGCCAGGCGCATGGTGGAACTCAACCCGGATTTTTAAAAAAATTTTGATTTCATTCAAGTAAAATTTGCTACTTCGAGGAGTCTCTTCGCAGCTCTGCACGGATCATGGCTCGCAGCTATAGCCGAAACCACGGCGATTCCGAAAGCTCCAGCCCTAAAGACCTCGGCTGCGTTGCTCTCGTCTATTCCCCCTATCGCCACCACCGGCACGCTGACGCTCGCGACTATCTCTCTCAAGCCTTCCAAGCCTATGACCTCCGCCTCTTTCGTCCTGCTCGCGAAGACAGAGCCGGCTCCAAGGTAGTCCGCGAACCTCTCAGCCCTGACAGCTTCTTCAACACTTCTCACGGTGACCCCTATTATTCCGTCGAAGTGTCTCCGGGCAACGTCGTAGGGTAAATCTTCGCTGCCAAGATGGACGCCGTCGGCTTCGCTGAGCATCGCCACATCCAGCCGGTCGTTGATTATAAGAAGAGCGTCATAGTCGTAAGTCAGCTTTCGAAGCCTCTTTGCCGTCTCGTAAAGCTCCCTACCGCTCGCGTTCTTGTCCCTGAGCTGTATCGCCCTGATACCCGCTTTCAACGCTGCTTCAGCGAGTTCTTCGTGCTTTCCGTAGCGCGGGTCGGTTATGAAGTAAACGCGGAGTTTTTCGAGCATGCAGCTTTTAAATCCGGCTGCATAAATACGTGAGTGTCGATAAAGGAGCTGCTGAAGGGGAAAGTAAGCGAGGAGGAGCTCAAACTCGTTAGGAGGAGCTTCGAGATAGTGGGAGACGTCGTGATAATCGAGATCCCCGATGAAATAATGCATCTGAAGGATCTGATCGTCGATGCGATACTCCGGAGACACAAGCACGTGAAGACAGTGCTCCGCAAGGTCGGCGAGGTGAGCGGCGAATTCAGGGTTGCGAAGTACGAGGTCATCTACGGCGGAGAAACGGAAACTGTCGTCAAGGAGCACGGATGCCGCTTCCTCGTAGACCCGACGAAGGTCTACTACTCCGTCAAGCTTTCGAGCGAGAGGGAGAGGATAGCGAAGCTCGTCAATCCGGGCGAGAGGGTTCTCGTGATGTTCGCCGGCGTCGGACCGTATGCGATAGTCATAGCGAAGCTCGCGAAGCCGAAGGAGGTCGTGGGCGTGGAGTTGAACCCGAAGGCTGTGGAGTACTTCCGGAGGAACGTGGAGCTGAACAGGGTCGACAACGTGAGGGTGATAGAGGGCGATGTCAGAGACGTCGTTCCGAAGCTCGAAGGAAAGTTCGACCGCATCCTCATGCCGGCTCCGCACTCGGCTGAGGACTTCGTCTACCTCCTTCCGGAGAAGGTGAAGAGGGGCAGCTGGGTTCACTACTACACTTTCGAAAGCCAGAATCTGGAGAAACAGCTGGGGAAAAAGGTCGCGAAGCTCTTCGCCGAACACGGAATGAGCGTGGAGGTTAGAAGAGTTAAGAGGTGCGGGAGCTTCGCACCCTACGTCAACAGATACGTAGTCGACCTCGAAGTTCTGGACGTCTGATTTATCGAACTTCGAGGACGTCGCGGGGTCTACGGAGCATCGGAGCGTACTTCGCGTCAATCGCGCTTATCATCGCCTGCATCATCGCTTTCAGCTCCTTCTTCCTTATCCTCGCATACCTGTGCGCGTGTATCAGCTGTATCGGATACCCGTCGACCTCGACGCTCCGAATCGCTGCTATCGCCTCCTCGACTCCCCTCGGGCTTTCAACGAGTATCAAATTGCTCCCCTCGCTCAGACGGACGTAGGCTGAATGGATCCCAGCCCTGGCTACGTTCCTGAACTTCTCGGCGAGTGGCGAGGGTATAGCCTTCCTGGGCTTCTCGAAGCACGCGACGTAGCCCTCAGCCTGCCTCCGCAACCTTTCGATTGCAAAGAGTTCCAGCGCGAGCGCGTCTCCGGCTTTCGAGAGTCTGGTCGTGTAGAAGTTCTTAGCCACGAAAGCGACGGGTTTCCTGAGCAGCCTGTCGAGGGCGTGCAGATATTCGACGTATTCTAGGAATATTGTGAGGTCTTCCCTCCTGCTCTCTCCACGCCTGTAACCTCTCTCGAAGTTTTCAACGACCGCGTCCGCTGCTGTCAGGGTTCTCTTAGCTTCTCCCCTCCTGACCTCGTCCTCCAGCTCTCTGACCCACTCGTCGAGAAATGATACGAAGTCCTCGACTATCCCTTCGAGCTCGTAACTCCTCCGCAGCTCCTCGACGCTTATCCTCTCGACGTAGGCTGGGGGTCTTACGATCGCCCCGCTCAACGTTCCGTCGAGGAGCACAAGATCCGCTTCGCTGAAGCTCGCGATTCTGAACTCGGCGGTGTGCATCCGCAGCCTGATTCTATCCTCAACGTGGACGTGGGGTTTGACTATCCCAACGTCGTGCATTTCGAGCACGTCTCTTCCGACTGCGACGGCTGAGATCGCGTAGAATATCACGCAGCTCAGCTTCTCCATCCCCCTGCTACCGTCCACTCCGACGAGTTCGCAGCTCTTAGCTTCTGGCAGCTCCCTCCACTCTATCGAGTCGAGGTCTCTCAAAGCGCTTCTGTAGCTTTCCTCAAGCCCCCTTTCGAGCTCTCTGAGAAGAAAATCGCTAAGCCTCCACATGGCTCACCCTCGAAGCCCCGCCGCTGAAATCGACCCTTATTATCCTGTCAGCCGCCTCCTTCAGCTCGTCGTCGTGCGTGACTATTATCACCTGCGGAATCCTGCGGAGGTAGCCGTCGATTATCTCGACGAGCTTTCTCCTCCTCTCCTCGTCCAGGAAAGGCGTCGGCTCGTCGAGGATCAGGAGCGGTATCTTTCCCCTCACGAGGAATATGGTGAGCGCAAGTCTGAAGGCTATCGCCAAGCTTATCAGCTCTCCACCGCTCAGGAAGCTGACGTCCCTCTCCTCTCCGCGGTAGAGCACCGAGAGCTTCAGCTTCTCCTTTCCTCTCTCGGTTACCCTCTTCAGCCTCACGCCGCCGTACTTCCCGTCGGTCAGCTCCTCGAATATCCTGCTCGCTATCCTTTCAACTTCTCTCATCGCGGTCTCGGCTACCAGGTTTCTGTACCTTCTGAACTTCTCCCTGATCTTCTGGAGTTCCGGTATCACCCTTCTGTCTATGACTTCCGCTTTCCTCGCGAACGTTCTGACGTTCTCCAGCTGCTTTTCGAGATACTCCAGATCGCCTCTGAGCGACTCGATTTTCTCTTCGAGGGCTCTGATCCTCTCCTCCGTCCTGTTGAGAATTTCGCTCTTCCTCTCGGTCTCTTCCACTACCCTCACGTACTCACTCTCGTCAAACGCGAGACCGCTTATCTTCACCCTCAACTCTCCAATCTTCTCCTCGATCCTGCGAAGCTCAAGTTCCGATTCCTCCCTCAATCTCTCTACTCTCTCGACCTCCTTTTCCAACTTCTCAACGTGTTCCCTCGCTCCCTTCAGCTCTAGCCACTTTACGTAGCTCTCCTTCAGCTTTTCGACCTCATTCCTAAGCTTCTCGACGTCTTCGAAACCGAATCCGGCGAGTTTTTCCTCGAAAGCTCCGAGCCTCTTTTCGATTCTCTCGATCTCTCTTTCGACCGATTCGAGTTCAGCTCTCGCATCTTCGACGCTCGCGCGGACTAAAATTTCCGACCTCCTACCTTCGAGCAGAATCTTTTCTCTCCTCAGTCTTTCGAGTTCTCTCGCAGCCCTCCTCAGCTCCTCGATGTCGAGCTTCGAGAGCTCACTCTCCAGTGTTTTGACTTCGCCGAGCTTCGAGGCTAAGGATACTATCTCCGCCTCCCTCCCGAGAAATTCCTCGACCTCCTTTAGCGCGGTCTCAACTTCCTCCTTTCTGCTCTTAAGCTCGGCGGCTTTTGCCTTAAGCCTCTTCATCTCCTGAGCGTAATCCCTCAGTATGCTGTCCCTCTGCTCCCTCGTAAGCTCCCTGCCACAAGTCGGGCATTTGCCCTCAACTTTCCTCAGCTCCTCGACTGCTTTCTTGAGCTCGTTCCATCTCGTCAAGACAGCAGCTATTTCAGCTTTAACCCTCTCCTTCTCCTTCTGAAGCTCCTTTACCCTCCCTCTGGCAACCTCAAGCTTCCTGACGAGCTCTTCTACCTTTTCAGCCCCGCCGAAGTTCTCGATGACTCTCTTCAAATCTTCGAGCCGCGAAAGTTTTCCCTCCACGTCTCTGAGCTTTACTTCCAGCTCCGAGAGCTCAGCGATCCTACCTTCGAGCTCCGCTATTTTACCTGACAACCTCTCAGCCTCCTTTCGCAACCTTTCCGCCTCCTCCAGCTGCCTCATGATGTTCCTCCTCCTCTCCTCCAGCACCGAGATCCTTCTGGCATCCTCCTCTATCTCCCTGCCTTCGTTCAGCAGTCCTTCGAGTTTTTCGTACCTTTTCGCGACTTTTTCGAGCTCCTCGGCTTTTCTAGCTTTGATCCTGAAATCTTCGAGCTCTCTGCGGAGCTTTTCGAGCTCACCATTCAGCCTCTCGACGTCCCGCATCTTCGACGATCTCTCGAATTCGAGTCTTTCGAGCTCGCTCTTCAGCTCGCTTAGCCTCTCCTTCACCTCCTCAAGCTCCGACCTTCGAGCTCTCAGCTCCTCCAGCTCCTCTCTCAATGTCTCCCTCAACTTTCTTAGCTCTTCGAGCTTCTCCATTGAACTCTCAAGCTCAGCCCTCTTTTCCTCCAGCCTCCTCTTCACCTCGTCGTGCTGGGATGCGAGCTGCTTGTACTGGGCGCTTTCCCGCCTGAACTGCTCTATTATGCTTCCGAGCTGCTTGTAGGCAGCCTCGTAGTCGTCGATGCGCGTGACCTTTCTTATGAGCTTCTCCCTGCTCTCGTCGTTGACGATTATCGACTCTATCTCCCCCTGTCTGACGTATATAGCGTTCTGAAAGACGTGCTGCGGAATCAGTCTCTGCACCCAATCCGTGACTCTCAAGTCGCCATCGAGGGTCGCATCGCCCCTCAGATAGCACTCGCCATCACTTGTGCGGACGATCCTGAACGTCTTGTCGTTCATCCTGAACTTCAGGGATACCCTGTACCTGGCAGCCCCGTCCCGGATCAGGTCTTCCTTCCTTACCTTAGCAGCCTTCGATCCGTAAAGAGCCACGCTTATAGCTTCGAGTATCGTCGTCTTCCCGGCTCCGTTTCTGCCGAGTATGACGTTTATCCCGTCTCCGAACTCCACCTTCGAGTTTGTGTGGGAGCGGAAGTCGAAGAGCTCGACTTCCTCAATCTTCATCCCCACCACCGAGGAAGTCGAGGAGCGTAACCCTCTTACCCTCAAACCTCTTTTCCGGCTTATCGTCGAAGTCGTCCAACCTTTTCACGACAGCCAACCCGAAGTGCTCCTTTATGACGTCGATCGCCGTGCTCTTCGCAACCTCGCTCTCCTCCTTCAGAAGTTCGAGGAGCCTGAGCTCGAACTCGCTGAAGAACTCGCTCTCAGCCGGAGCCTCCTCGAACTCAACTTCCTCCTCGCTCAGCCTTTCGAAGCGAAGCTCGAAGTGCTTAGCCTTAGCCAGCAAGCTGCTGAGCCTCTTTAGGTCTATATCCTCTGCACTGGCGAGCTTCACTATAGCGACGTCTTCGCTACCCACGAGCTTGAAAGCTTCGACGAGTTTTCTCTCAACTTCCGCCGCGCTCCTTCCGGAAACTCTGAGGCTTACGAGGTTCCTCGTTTTCACTTCTACAAACCTCGGCTCGAAGTCCTCGACGATCACGAAGCCCTTCGCGACGCCATCCTTAATCCGGAGTTCCTCCCCGTATTCGACGAATTTCGACGCCTCCCTTGCATCGTACCTCTCAACGCATCCGGGGTATACGAGGTAGGCATCGCCGAAACGCTTAACCTTCGGCACGTGGACGTGACCGAAAGCGTAGTAGCTAGCTTCAGGCAAGTCGCTCAGCGTCAGCTCGTGGGCTATTTTTAGATCGATGTCGACGGCTTCCTTCACGGACTGATGCATTACGAGTATGCTTTCATCGCTCGAAGGCTTGAGAAGCGGGAGCACCTTGCCTATCCTCCACCTCGTCCTGTATCCGTCTCCGAGGATCTCCACGTCTTTCCAGTAACCCCTGACGACGTAGACGTTTCCGACCCTCTCGCTCGTCACGTGCTCGTTCTCCACCCTCTCCCGCCTGAGCCCGAGGACGTTCAGCAGTCCGAGCTTTTCGAGCAGCTGACAGGCGGACATGTCGCGGGAGCTCCTGTCGTGGTTACCTTCTACGGCGAAAACCGGTATCCCCTCCCTTTTGAACACCGAAAGACCCTCTATAGCCTCCTTGAGCGCCCTCGGGCTCGGGGTGCTTCTGTGGAAGAGGTCGCCAGCGATCACTGCGAAATCGACCCTCTCAGCTACAGCCTTTTCCACGACCTCTCTGAACGCCCTCGCGAAGTCCTCAGCTCTCCAGGGCTGGTTGTACTGCTCGTATCCGAGGTGTATGTCCGCTATGTGCGCGAACCTCATACGGCTAACTCCTCCAGGCTGAAGTCCTCCTCGGACCACTCCTCGACGACGTTTCTGTCTCCTCCTCCGTAGCTTCCGGTGAACCTCCTTATTTTAACTGCGACCGGTAGCTTTACAGCCGGACCCACTATAACAGCCTCTCCGACGCCGAGGGACGCTATGTCCTTGAGGAGATCCTCGCTTATGCTCTCGCTCGCCTGCTGGATGTAGCGCTGGTCGCTCGGCTCGACTATGCGGAGGACTATCTTCGTGTTGCACTGGCTCAGGATGTCCTCGTTTATCTTCTTCGGTCTCTGCGAAACTATTCCCATACCTATCCCAAATTTCCTGCCCTCTCTCGCTATCCTGCCCATCCAGAGCGTGACGTCGTTGTAATCCTTCGACGCGAATATGTGGGCTTCCTCGAAAATGAGGAGCACGGGCTTCCTGACGGCTGGACAAACACTCTCCCAGCCCCTTCTGCCGCGGAGGTAGTTTATCCTCCCCGTCAGGAGGTTCCTCAGCAGGTAGGCTACGACGACGCGCATCTGCATTTCGTCGAATCCGCTGAGGTCCACGACGTTCAAATAGGAGGGCTTTATGCTCGCCAGCATGTCCCTCTGCTGTAGAAGGTCTTCATACCTACGCAGGAAGGACGAGACGTATTCCTTTATCCTTCCCAGCGAGCTCAAATCCTGTCTGTCGAGTGTGGCGATCCTCCTGGCTCCGTTGACGTCGTAGTACTCCACCTCCCTCCTCTGGGAGGCTGCGTTGATCCACTCCTCTATCCTGTCGAGAACAGCTTCCACAAAGTCCCTGCCGCTGAGACCCATCGCCCTGACAGTTGTGAACGCCCTCTCGAGGTGCATCCTCTGAACGGCAGCCCTCTCCCTGTCTACCCCAACGAGCGAGGCGAACTCCCAGGGTTCGAGCCTTTCCGGTCTTATACCAGCCGGAACTATGTTCTTTCCGAGCTCCGTTCCGTCTTCGAAGGTGTATCCGACGTACTCGCCATGGGGATCTATGAGCACGACCGTTCCCTTCAGCTTCCTTACGACGTCGTTGACGATGACGGCGACGGTGTTCGACTTCCCGCCGCCGGTAACGGAGAGGATCGCGAAGTGTCTGAGCACGAGCTGGTTCACGTCGAGCGAAACAGCCACGTCCTCACGGGTCAGCAACCTTCCGATCTCTATCGAGCTTCTGGTCGGCGAGAAGAGTCTTCTCAGCATCTCATCGTCTGCGATCCTAACTTCCGAACTCGGCTTTACCGGCGAGCGGTTCGGTTCGACGAAACCGTCTCTCATAACCCCAACTACGCTCGCGTTGGCGACTACAACTTCGTTCCTTTCGAGAAGGGATCTCGATGCCGCGAGGTTCTTTAGCATGTAATCGAATCCGAACTCGTCGACTATCAGCCTGTTAAAGCTGCTAATCTCCCTGACTATTCCCAAAACTTCCTCCCCCTCGTTGTTCTTCGCGACGACGTACTCGCCGAAGCGTGGCATTAACTGGGGGTTTACGACGAAGCTGAACTCTGAGATCGAGGACTTTCCGAACACGAGACCGACTACGTTCACGTTCATCCTTCGACCGAAAGCCTATAAGTCTTCTGCCAGCTTCGAGCGGAGGAAGAGTTTGAAGAGTTCATTGCCCTTCAACCGCTTGAAGTTCGGGAGGTTGAGCATCAACGACAGTTCCCAGCTCCGCAGTGAAGGGCAGATGTAGCAGCCTATCCTGTAGAAACCCAGCTCGTAGAGCGGGTTCAGCGGCAGTTCGCGGAGCTTTACGTAGAGCTGGAGGTGCATGGTGTTCCAGCTCCTGAGCGGAGCCACCACGGTTACCTTCCCAGCCCGGTAAACCGGGGGTCTCGAACTCCTGCTTTCGGACTCCACATCCCTGTCACCTACAACGACTAAGCACTCTCCGAACTCCTCGTATATCTCTTCGAAGAGCTTCAACTTCAGCCCGGTGCACCACCTCCTTTCGTGGCTCGGGAGACCGAGCTCACTTATCTTGTCCGAAAGCTTCAGTTTGTAAGTGTAGAGGTCTATCCCGAACTCCTCGGCGACCCTCTTAACGAACTCCCTGTTCTCCTCGAAATCGACGTCTACGTCGATGAAGACGGCTTTGACGTCTCCGAAGGCTTTCATAGCTAAGAAGAGCGCAGTCGTGCTGTCCTTTCCGCCACTCCACGGCACCACGACTTCCTTGGTTTCGAACCCTCTGAGCCACGAGACCGCTTTCCTTTCGGCTTTCAGCAGAAAGTCCTCGTTCGCCTTCGCGAGCTCTGCTACGTCGACACTTTCCGGTTCCTCGCCCTCGTATCTCACGTCGCAGCCGTAATCCTTTATGTGGATCCTTCCCGCGACCCTCCCCTTAGAGAATATGTAGTGCAAGCCTCCAAGGTCGCGGAGCGCCACGTAGTGTCCTTCGCCCAGCACCGTTCCCGGAGATTTCAGCAAAAATACGTCGTGGTGCGGCTTTGCATTTACTATAGGGTTTCTGAGGCTTCCGAGGATGTAAGTTCTGTCGTAAGACACCGCAAGTCTCATCTTAGCCCTCGCGAGCTCTATCTCTTCTCTTATCTCCTCAAGCCTCATGTTCCTGATCTTCCTCTTCCTCACGACGTGCACGAACTCGTAACCCTCGAAGAGTTCAGCATCTTCCCTGTTCGCGAGGACCACGACGTCCTCAAGCTCCCTCAGCCTTTCCAGTATCTCTTCTTTGCTTCTCACCCCTCCGAGCGATATTACCTCGAAGTCCCAGCCCTTGTAGTAAGCTTCGACCGCATGCCTTATGGCTTTGGCGTCCTTCCTACTCCTCGTCGCTATTCTGAGCATCTGAGTTACTAAGCCAACACTTTTTAAGTCGACTTCCCCGCCTAAACTCATGGAGAACTTGCTGAGAAAGGTTACCGACTACAAGTGGGAGCTACCAAAGAGTTACAAGCCGGGTATGAGGGTTCCAGCTTACTTCTACATAAGCAGGAAGCTGATGCAGATTCTGGAAAGGGATGCCGTCGAGCAGGCAGCGAACGTCGCGACGATGCCGGGGATACAGGTTGCATCTCTCGTAATGCCGGACGTTCACGTCGGTTACGGCTTCCCGATTGGCGGAGTCGCAGCTTTCGATGTCGAAGAGGGTGTGGTCTCGCCAGGTGGAGTGGGCTTCGACATAAACTGCGGAGTTAGACTTCTGAGGAGCAACCTGAAGGTCGAGGAGGTCAGACCGAAGATAAGGGAGCTTATAGACGCCCTATTCGTAGCCGTCCCGAGCGGGGTCGGCAGCGAGGGGAGGCTTAGGGTCAGCGATAGAGAGCTCGACGAGATATTCGTCGTCGGCGCGAAGTGGGCTGTAGAGAACGGCTACGGATACGAGAGGGATCTGGAGCACTGCGAAGAGGGAGGAGCTCTCAAAGGTGCGAAGCCGGAAGTCGTGAGCAAAAAGGCTCGCGACAGGGGCAGACCGCAGCTCGGAACGCTCGGAAGCGGAAACCACTTCCTAGAAGTCCAATACGTCGACAAGATCTACGACGAGAAAGCCGCCAAGGTCATGGGGCTCGAAGAGGGGATGGTCACGGTGATGATCCACTGCGGGAGCAGGGGGCTCGGACACCAGGTCTGCACGGACTTCCTCGAAGTCCTCGACAGGGCTGTCAGGAAGTACGGGATAAGCCTCCCGGACAGGCAGCTCGCCTGCGCGCCGATAAAGAGTAGAGAGGGCGAGGACTACTTCGGCGGCATGGCTGCGAGCGCAAACTACGCGTGGTGCAACAGGCAGATAATAACGCACTGGACGCGGGAGACCTTCCAGAAGGTGTTCAGGATGAGCGAGGAAGATCTGGGAATGGAACTCGTTTACGACGTTGCCCACAACATAGCCAAGTTCGAGGAGCACAAGGTGGACGGAAGGAGGAAGGTCTGCGTTCACAGGAAGGGCGCTACGAGGGCTTTCGGTCCGGGTCACAGAGACCTGCCAGCCGACTACCGCGACATAGGGCAGCCGGTGCTGATTCCGGGGAGCATGGGGACGCCGAGCTACGTGCTGATAGGCACGCAGAGGGCGATGGAAGAAACGTTCGGCAGCACATGCCACGGCAGCGGTAGAGTCATGAGCAGGGCTGCGGCTAAGAGGAAGCTCAGGGGAAGCGAGGTTAAGCAGAAGCTCGAAAGCAGGGGGATATACGTCAGAGCCACTCAGGGAGCCCTTCTGGCTGAGGAGGCTCCAGAAGCTTACAAGAGCAGCGACGACGTCGTGGAAGTCGTTCACAGAGCCGGCATATCGAGGCTCGTAGCCAGACTCCTCCCGCTCGGAGTTGCGAAGGGCTGATGCTTCTGCTCATCGGCTTAGGCGTCGGGGATGCGAGGGACATATCGCTGAGGGGACTCGAAGCTGCGAGAAAAGCTGATAAGGTTTACGTCGAACTCTACACCTCGAAATTTTCTTCGAGCGTCGAGGAGATTGCGGAGATCATCGGGAGGGAGGTGGAGGTTCTCAGCAGGAGCGACCTCGAAGAGAACTGCTGGAAGATCGTCGAAGAGGCGAGGGATAGAGACGTTGCAGTGCTCATCCCTGGCGACCCGATGGTCGCGACGACACACGTGATACTGAGGCTCGAAGCCAGAAAGAGGGGCGTGGAGAGCAGGGTGATACACTCTTCGAGCGTGGTAAGCGCGGTCTGCGGGGCTACAGGTCTTCAGGTCTACAGGTTCGGAAAGGTCGCCACAGTCAGCTGGACTAAAAGCAGAGCGCCGATCGACGTTTTAAAGGCTAACGAGAGCATAGATGCGCACACGCTACTTCTACTCGACGTCGACATGTCGGTGAGCGATGCGGTCGAAATCCTCGTCGAGACCGATGGCTCTCTGGCTGAGAAGTTCGCCGTCGGCGTCGCGAGGATTGGCTGGGAGCCGGTATTAGCGTGCGACAGGCTCGCAAAGCTTACCGGCTACGAGTTCGGCGATCTGCCGCACTGCATCGTCGTTCTGGCTCCGACGCTCCACATCGTTGAGTACGAATACCTCTCAGCTTTTGCGAACGCCCCGAAGGAGCTGGAGGTGCTCGTGAGGTGAAGATCTCAGAGCACTTCGCCGGACTCCTCGACGAGGAAACCGTCGAGCTCCTGGAGAAGTACATCAGGGGAGAGCTGAAAGTTGGCAGAACTGTCAGAGGGAGAGTCGAGAAGGTCTACATCAGGAAGAACCAAAAGATTCTGGTTCTTGACAGCAAGCTAAAGGTGGTCTTGCACGGCGAGGCTGCGGGGATCGAGGTTCCCGAGGGGGCGAACGTTGAGGCGAGCGGGAAGCTCAGCGATGGAGTCGTCGACGTCCTGAACCCGGAAGCTGTGAAGGTCAGCGTCGATTACACGCCGATCGCCAAGCTAATTCCGGACGAGAGGTTCAACGTCCGCGGAAGGGTCAGCGGGCTTGGAGACGTCGAAAGGGGGGTCGAAATCTACCTTTCCGACGAGAGCGGAAGGGTTCGGGTTCTTCTCTGGACTCAGAGGGATCTCTACAACCTCGTCGACATCGGAGACTGTGTCGAAATCCTGAACGGAATCGCGAGGCTGAACAGGAGAGGCGAAATAGAGCTGCATGTGGACAGGAGAGCTAAAGCCAGGCTCTGCTAACGCCACAGAATTTTAACAGCCGAGAGCGAGGGGGAGTAGAAGAGGTGCGACTCGCAGCTGCAGTCGGAGCAGCCGAAGCGGGGGACGCTCCGCAGCTGGGAAAGCTTGGCAGCAAGCCTGCACTCTTCGAGCTTCGTTAAAATCGCAGCCATCCTTTCCATCTCCAGATAGTCGACGTGCCACCTCTTCGACTTTTCCGACCTGAAGTGCCTCTTTATCCTGTGGGCACCGTTGAGGCTTCCGACGTAGAAGTAGTAGCCAGCCTCGAACTCTAACTCCCCGAGGGCTCCAATTCTGAGCTTCCTCCTTCTATCGTTACGCAGAATTAAAACGTAGGAGGTCAAAGGAACCTCCTCAGCTCCAAGTTCAGCTCCTCCGGCTTTTCAAGCATCACCATGTGACCCGCATCTATTACCACGAGCCGCGAGTCAGGTATGTGGTCCCTCAGGAACTCCGAATACCTGACCGGCGTCAGAACGTCCTTGGAGCCAGCGACTACGAGCGTTGGGACGTCTATCCTGAACTCACCGCTCTCGTATCTTTCGAGCAGGTCGAAGGCGTCGCAGAGGCGGAGGTCTTTGAGCAGAACCTTATGGTTCTTCGCCAGAACCGGGACGTACTTCTCCGCGAGGGGCTCGTCGGAGAACGCGTATCTGAGAAATACTCTTGCAGCTTCCTCTCCTCTCTCTTCGAGCTCCTTGAGGATCTCCGGTCGAACTCTAAGCCTTGCGCCAGTGGCTACGAGGACCAACTTCTCTACCACGCCGTACTCGCAGAGGAGCTGAGCTACGGCTCCCCCCATGCTGTGTCCGACGATCGAAGCCTTTCCAAACTGCCTCTCCACGAATCTAGCGACGAAGTAAGCGTAGTCTTCGAGCGACCTTATCTCCGCTTCCCCGCTGCTTCCGTGGTTTGGAAGGTCTATGGCGCAGCCTCCAACGCCTCTTAACTGGTTCTCCCACACCGTAGCGTCGCATCCCGCCCCGTGAACGTAAACCGTGCGAGCTTCGCCGGACTTCAGGAAGGACAGTTCGACACCGTCGATGATCACATCCAGTCTCTCCATGGTTCCGCTACGCTACGGCTATATTAATTGTTGCGGAAT
>JBEVCD010000042.1:0-20823 GCA_040514265.1 Archaeoglobaceae archaeon
CTCATAAGGACTAACTCGTTCCTCTCCACATCTATCGCTGCATAGACGTAGTAAAGTTTTTTGTTCGCCTTTACGACGGTCTCGTCTATCGCTATCAGGTTTCTTTGCTTCTTCTCCGTAGTTTTCCCTCAAACTTTTTAATCCATCGATGTACTGATGATCTGCTGGATGAATTATGAAAATATTTTGGCTGTTCTTCTCGTCGAAGAGCAGAGCAGAAAAAAACCTTATTAACACATGTGCTGAGCTAAGAGTAGTATGCTAAAACTTAGAGAAGTCCACATCAAAAACTTTAAAAGCTTGAGAGACTGTAAGCTTGAGCTTAGAAATTTTAATGTCTTGGTCGGTGCTAATGCTTCTGGTAAAACAAACTTAGTAGATTTGTTTTTGCTCTTAAGGAAGATCTACGTTGAAAGAGAAATAAACCCTTTTAGATATTGGTGGGGTTATCAAAACGCTGTTTGGAACAGAAGAGAGGAGCTTGACATTACTGTGAGGTTTTTGTTTGAGTACATATACGGTGAAGGGGAATATAATGTCAGTTTTGAGACTACTTTTACGGGTAGAGGTGGGAGATTTGATATTTTAAGGGAAAAACTTGAGGTTGAAGGAATTTTTAGCTTGGAATTGGAAGGTAACGTTCTAACTATCACTCATTCCGAAGATTTTCTATTAAGTCAGATAGAAAATTTAGAACGTTATGCAAAAAAAGAGTATTTACCTCCCCCCTTAAGACACAAGTTTGGGGGGCTTAGCAAAGGGAAAATTGTTGAAGCACTTAAGGAACAAACGGTATTCACAGAATTCATAAACTCGGTACTGTATATTACTAAAGAAGGAAGAGCCTATTACCCACTATTTCGACAAGGAATTGTCATCCTGCCAGTAGAAACTCCTGAAAGAAGGTTCGAATACCTAATCATAATTAGCCCTCCTGTGAAAGAAAAAGTATCTGCAAACATTCGAAAAAGAGCTTTTGTTCCTGTGCCTTTATTTACCGCTTTATTAGAGGATTTGTCTGAATTACTTTCACGGTTACTCGTACTTAAGCTGAATATAGATGAAATTAAACGACCATCACCACTAAAAAAGGAAGAGTGGCTTTCTGTTGATGGTAGTAACCTAAATTCTGTCCTATACAACATTTACCTCAAAAAGAATAGAGTACCCGAAAGAATTGCAACAATACTATCATATCTTTTCCCAAACATCAATGTAGAACCTTCAATTACGGAAGACCAAAGAGTTTATATTAAAATATACGAGGATGATTTAGAATTACCGCCGGTTTGCATAGCAGATGGATTGTACAAATTACTCGCAATCCTTTCAGCTTTGGAATTAGAACCATCCTTGCTTATCATCGATGAAATTGAGAACTCTCTGCACCCAAAAACTCTCGAAAAACTGTTGGATGAATTAAAATCGAGCGATACGACAGTCATAGTGACAACTCACTCACCAGTAGTCGTTGATATGACTGAACCCGAAGATTTGGTTATCGTTGAAAAATTCGCTGGTGAGACGAAGTTCAGGAGAATCAAAAATCCAGAAGAAATAAAGAAAAAGCTCAGGGAAGCCGGGATAACGTTTAGCGAAGGCTGGTTGTATGGCGAAATTTAGAATGTTCGTAGAAGATAAGTATGGTCCAGAATTTTTTGAAAAGCTCATAGATCGAATTAAAGAGGTGGGCTTAATCCCAGAAGACATAATAGTTAAACCATCTAAACCTCCGGCAGACTGTAATCCGAAAATAGACCGAGCTATAAAGTCAGCTCTATCATTCGGATACGACAGAGTGATACTCGTTATTGACGGGGATGGAAATCCAGAAGAAAAACAGAAAAGAGCAGAATCTCATATTCCACCAGAATTCAAAGACAGAGTGGATGTAATCGTTTTTGAATACGAAGCTGAAGAGTGGATATGCGAATCTTTGGGAATTCGATACAGTAGCTACACTAAACCGTCTAAAGCTCTAAATGATTGGCTTAGAAATAAAGAGGGAAAGAAATACCACAAAAGAGATTTACCGAAGTTCGTTAGCAAACTCGATTTAGCTTTGCTAAATAGAAACGATAGAACCTTTAAAAATTTAATAAAATTACTGAATATAAAAACTAAAAGGAGCTAAAAAATTAGGGTTCAGCAGATGTTCGCACTAGTTAACGAACATCCGCCTTAGGTCACATCAACCTCGGCTCTCTCAGGGTTCATCGGGGGGCATATCACCAGTCTCGCACCCCTTTCAGGGTAGCCTCACATCTTTAGCCTGAATCCGCCACATCCCCTCTTGTGAGGTTTCAGCGCTTAACGAGCTATGTACAAATTCGAGGAGGTGTGTACAGATGCGTTGTCCCACGAATGCTCACGAAATCTAAAGCTATCTCGCAAGGCGTGTTCTGTTGAAAATTTTGGTAAGAAAGAGAAAGAATTTCCACCCTCTGTAGGCCACAGGAATCGAGGATACTCGATGAATTCAGAACTATTTCTTCGGTTTCTCTCTTGTATATCTACAGGACCCTCTTGCATGCTTCATAATGCTTCCTCCGTTATCTTCACAAGCCTACCTCGTCATTCACTATCATGGCTTTTTTCAACAAAGTGAGAGAATTTCCCTGAAACTGCTAAGTCGTTAGACCTTTATAATCTTAAATCAAGTTTTGGAGGGAAACGATGAAAATAGATAAAATATAAAAAAGAAGTATAGGGATGAATGAGTACTTATTAAGGTTCTGAAGGTTGACAAATTTGGAACACCAGTTGAGGGTGAAGTTATCGCACATAGCAAGTCAAGAGATGAGATATACGAGAAGCAGAGAAGTATGAAAGGAAATCTAGCAATCATCTATGCTGGTGAGATACCAAAAGTAGGCTACGTGTTAGTTAAAATTTATTAATATCTTTGAATAAATATTAGGGGTGTAAGAAATGAAAGCTGAAGAGTTTCTACTAAAACACTCTCAAGAACTTTCCAAAAAGATGCTGGTAAATACATTGCAGTAATCGGAGATGAGACTGTCAAGATAACCACCTCCAATAATTTATAGAATGCCATAAAGCTCTCCAACCAGCTCTAAACCGAATTGAAGGAAAAGTTGTACGGAAACATCCAGAACCTCTTTATCCTCTCCTTCAGCTGAGAAAAGAACATTTCAACTGCATTTCTCTCGCCAAACGTTTCGTGCTTGTACTTTAGCCCTAACCTCTTGAAAGCCCATACCAGGGACCTCCGTCAACGAATTCCGGTTTGTTCTCGCTGAGAAAAACGTAGCTTGATCTACCCCTTCCCTTGCCAAATGGCCAAGCGTTCTTTGGTATAGCTATTGCTGACCAGACAAAAAATCTGAGTATTTTTCAAGCTTCATCTTCGTCTCGTCTATAGCTATAAGCCTTCTATTTTTTGAATGTATGATGGTTTAATAACCTCCTCTAGTCTGTGATAAAATAAGTTCTTACAGACTCGTGACCGAAGAAATATAATAGTGCTGCAAGTATTTTTAGTCTGACATCTTTTCTGTTCCTCTTGAAAATTTTTCTAGCTTCGATTTCATGTATCAGCTGGTTAACGTTGGTCTCATAAGTTGTATCTATGCTATTTATAATTTATTGTTATCTTGACATCTCCGCTTGCCCGAACCGAAAAGGTTATCTCGAAGAGTCCGTAACTACTTAACATGAAGGCTCCCTACGTTAGGGAGTACAAGCAGAGCAAATCCCGCGGTAAGGACTATATGGTCAGGTGCGACGGCTGCGGGCGTAAGGTTCCGAGGTTCAAGACCTTTACAGCTTACAGGGGTTTCAGGCTCGATTATGAGATAATAAAGATGGTTGGTGAGAAGAACGTCCATCTCAACACCTACAAAGCCTACTACTGCCCCAAGTGCGCGAGAAACTTTGGAATCGTTCAGCCCGGAAAGCTCGGAAGGAGAAGGAATTACTGAATTTCCGCTAGTATTTCGTTCATTTTTTCCGCTTTTTCCACCAGAATTTCGAGTGCTTTCCTCATCACAGTCCTCAACGGCAGAGCTCCGGTCGACTCCACCGTGAACAGAAATCTGTCGGTCTCGACGACTCTTATTGCCCTGGACTCGCAGACCTTTTCGCATTCCTGGCAGAAGGAGCAATCGAGCTCGTTTACAACCTCTACTCGCCCGTCTTTAAGTTCCAGAACTCTGCGAGGACAAGCTTCCACGCAGTCGCCGCAGCCGTTGCAGTTCTCCACCTCTATCTTCGGGATTATTTTGTAGGCGCACACGGATACTGGCTGGAACTTCGCGTGCTCCTTGCCAGTTCCAAGTCTCGCAACAGCCTCGACCATCAGTTGCTGATCTTTGTAGAGTTCCACGACGGGGATATTGTCGAACGCGAAGTGTGTTTCCGGATCGTCGCTTACGAAGTCCCCGGAGTAGACGACTTTCGGACCCTCGACGTTCAGCCTGAAGCTCACCTGGCAGTTCGGACAGCCTTCGCCACCACAGCTGCACTCACTCTGGAAGTTGAACTTTTCGAGGTTCGTTTTTATCGGTATCATAGCCAGACGGTGGGCGATTATCTCGTCGTAGAAGTAACTGGTGTTGACGTAGATGTCGACATAGTCCACGGCGAGTGTAGGGACCAAGCTCTTCATCGCCCTCCTGAAGGAGTTCGCCAGCGCAACCGATGCGTTTCTCAGTATAAATTTTATTGAATATTCGGTTTCCTCAAGAACCTCGATTTCGGGCTTCATCAGACTCTCCTACCTCTCTTTCCGCCAGGTGGGCGAGTTCCGTCGTGCGGTATCGGCGTAACGTCTTCTATCCTCCCTATCTTCAGACCAGCCCTGGCAAGGGCTCTTATCGCCGCCTGAGCGCCGGGTCCTGGGGTTATGCTCTTGTTGCCGCCCGGAGCTCTCACCTTTATGTGCACACCCTCTATCCCCTTCTCCTTCGCTATCGCCGCAGCCCTGAGCGCTGCCTGCATGGCGGTGTAGGGGTTACCCTCATCCCTGTCGGCTTTGACTATCATTCCGCCGCTAACCCTCGCTATCGTCTCAGCTCCGGTTATGTCGGTTATCGTGATTATCGTGTTGTTGTAGCTGCTGAATATGTGGACTATACCCCACCTACCCTTCTTCTTCTCCGCCATCAGACCACCTCCCTACTCTCTTTCGCGAAGGGCGAGTTCTTGTAGTAAGATATCTTGCTTTCGAGCTCCCTCGTGACGATAAAACTCGGAGCAGTGACGCGGCGACCGTCGACGGCTATGTGTCCGTGCGTGATCAGCTGCCTCGCTTCCTTTATCGTCCTCGCGAGACCCTGCCTGTACACCATCGTCTGGAGTCTCCTTTCAAGGAAATCCTCGACGGAGAGGTTGAGTATGTCGTCGAGGGTCGCGTTCTCGGGCAGAATTCCCATTCTGTACAGCTTCGCTATTACCTTCGAAGCCACGGCTTTAGCCATCTCCCCTTCCCTGCCCGGCAGGTTTATCTTACCGAGGAGATCTCTGGCTACCCTTCTATACTTTCTCAGTATGTTCTGGAAGCGCCAGAGTTCCCTCTTGTTGCGGAGACCGTACTTTATAACGAGTTCTCTCTCCTTCTCCAACCTTGCTTTGTCCCACGGGTGCGTCGGCGTTACGTACTTCTTCCTGTGCCTCTTCGGATCACCCATAAGACCACCTCACTTCTTCCTCCTCTGCACACCGACCGTTCTTCCCGTCCTGCCGGTGGACCTCGTCCTCTGACCCCTCACCTTTTGACCCTTCGCGTGCCTTATGCCGCGGTAGCACTTCATCCTTATCAGGTTCTCTATGTCGATCATCTTCGCTAGGTCTACGTCCTTGGCGAGCAGATGGAGGTTCTTGCCCGAGTAGGGGTCTTTCCTCCTGTTGAGCAACCAAGCCGGCAGTCGCTCTATCTCTTCTTCGACGAACTTTTTCAGCCTCTCTATCGTCGCATCGTCGAGCTCTCCGAGCTTCGCTCTTGGGTCGAGGTCCAGCTCGTTGACGATGCACTGAGCCATCCTGATTCCAATTCCCTTTATACCCGTCAGCGCGAACATCACCGGCTTGTTACCGTCGAGATCCGTATCCGCGATCCTGACTATATGCTTGAAGGTCATACCATCACCGCTGAAGATAGCGAAGCTTCGGACGATATTTAAAAGTTGTCGGAGACCGAACTCTATCATTCTACATCCCTCAACGAAAGTATCCTCCCTCGCCCACGACGTTCCCCGAGCAAAGCGATCAGAACGGGTAAAATTACGAAGAGTCTGATCACCGTCGCGTCCGTCAATGATGCTACAATTCATCGTAAGTATGCCTTTAATCCGGGCGCTAATGTGACAGCACTTATCTGCTAACATGTAGGAATTCGGGACTGGCGACATCAGAGAGGGAAGAAATGCTCCGGCCGGGATTTGAACCCGGGTCACGGGATCGAGAGTCCCGTATGATTGGCCGGGCTACACCACCGGAGCTCGGTGTTTGTTGGGTGAGTGTGCTTATAAAACTTCTGCCCGAATGTTTTTTAAGCAACGACGTCTCGGCTAGTTTATGGCTGAGGAAGAGGACATTCAGCCAGCGGAGGTCATAGAGATAATAGGGAGGACAGGAATGCACGGAGAGGTCACGCAGGTTAAGGTCAGGGTGCTCGCCGGAGAGAACAAGGGGAGGGTGATAACGAGGAACGTATTTGGACCGGTGAGGGTCGGCGACGTGCTGATGATAAAGGAGACCGCCCGAGAGGCGAGGAAGCTGACGGTGAAGTGATATGGAGCGCAGAATTTGCAGCTTCTGCGGATACGAGATAGAGCCCGGGACTGGCAAGATGTTTGTCCGCAGGGACGGCAGAATTCTGTACTTCTGCTCCGGGAAGTGCGAAAAGAACATGCTCAAGCTTAAGAGGAACCCGAGAAAGCTCAAGTGGACGAAGTATTACGTTAAAGGGGGTCAGTAACCTCTAATTTTTGTCCGGTTTGAATCTGAGAATAGCCGCTATTCCACCGAAGGCTTTGTAGAGTATCTCCCCCTCCTCCGACTCGGTCGAGAGGAATTCCACTTTAGACCCCATGCTCTCGGCAAGTTCGGACAGTTCGAGAACTACGTCTCTCCTTTCGACCTCCTCCATCGGCGTTCCGTCTTCGCACACCGGAGTCCTTTCGACGCCTTCTCTGAGCGTTTCCTCAACTTCCCTTCCGCAGCTCGGGCAGCGGTACCTAATTCTTTCGTACCTCAGCGCCTCCGACAGTAACAGTGTATCGACGGCTCCAATTTCGAGGTACTCCCTGACCTCCTCCTCGCCGTAGGCAGCCAGGCCGCCCTTCGCGACCTCCGACAGGAAACGCTGCATCAGCTTCTTCTCCCTTATCAAGTCGGCTTCCTCGAGCACATCCTTAGCCTTTTCAACCAGCTCATAGAGCCCGCTCTCGTCCGTGTATCCGACATCGAAGAGTCCGATCACTTTCTTCTGCAACTCGTAGTGCAGGTATTCTCCCTGATAGAACTCCTCCTTCGTCGGAGAGGGTCCGCCTATGACTATACCGACGAGCTTGTCCTTGTACGGCAGCAGCGCTTCGCTTGCCATCTCTCCGACCTTCTTGTAAAACTCGTGGATCGCTATCTCCCTGAGCCTCTCGAACCTGACGCTACTCTGACCGCCCTGCCTGTGCTTGCCTGGAACCATCGACGTATCGTAGTCGAGAACCTCTATCCTCTTCCCCTTCAGTATTCCAACTGTCGCCTCACGCCTGTCGAGGACTATGAGCCCGTAGACCTTCTTTTCCTGAAGCATCTCCTTGAGCGGCTCGAGGTAGAACTTGGAGTCGCAGTGGTACTTGTAGAGCGGAACCGGTTCTGGCGGCTCGATTATCTCGGTTATGTGCTTTTCCTTTCCGTTTATATTCACGACTCCGCTGAATATGACCATCCCGTGCTCCGGAGGTTTTCTGAAGAGCTTCAGTCTGTTGAGTATAGCCTCAAGACCCGCGAGCACGTTCGTCCGGGTTTGCTTCGACTTTATGTTCTGGGCCTGACTGAGCTCCTCACGCAACTGGTTCGCAACGTCGGCTATGTTCTTTCCGGGAGGAATGTAGAGTGTGATGAGTTCGGTACCTCTACCCTTGTACCTTTCCAACTCCTCAAGCTTCCTCCTGAACTCGTAAAGCGTTTTCATGAGATCAGTTTGACGGCGGGTTTTATAAAAGTTCAGCCGTTCTGAGCTGCCAAGCCCTTATGGCTCGCAGAAAATCTATCTTTCTGAAAGCCGGCCAGTAGACATCGCAGAAGTACGCGACGCTCTTCGCCGACTGCCAAGGTAAGAAATTGGAAAGTCTCTGCTCTCCGCCGGTTCTTATGACGAGGTCCACTTTTAAGTAGTCTCCGTCGCAGTACATGTGTCTCTCAACGATCTCCTCTTCTATCTCATCCGGTCTCAGCTTTCCCTCCCTGACCTTTCTGAGGATCCTCCTCGCAGCGTCGACTATCTCCTGCCTCCCCCCGTAGGCTACCGCAACGTTCAAAAAGAAGCGGGAGTGTTCTTTCGTCCTCCTTTCGACCTCCTCGATGACCTCAACGAGTTTCGCGGGTAGCATTTCCCTCCTACCGACGATGCGCACCCGCACCTCGTTCTCGTACGTTCGCCTGTCGTTCATCAACCTTCTGAGCTCCCTTTCGATCAGCGAGAATATGTTCCTCTTCTCCTCTTCGCTCCTCTTGAAGTTCTCGGTGGAAAAGGCGTAGAGCGTCAGCATCTTTATGCCGACCTCCCAGCACCAGTTAATGACCTCCTCAGCCTTCTTGGAACCGAATACGTGTCCAATCTCCTTTGGCAAGCCCCGTTGCCTTGCGAATCTCCTGTTCCCGTCCATGATTATGGCTACGTGCCTCGGCAACCTTCCACGCCTGATCTTCCTGAGGAGTATGAGCTCGTAGAGCTTGCGTATCATTCGAGGAGCCTCCTGAGCAGGGGCTCGAACTCCTTCTTGAGGTAGTACCTGTTTTTCTCACCGAGCTCGGTTTTCAGTATGCCGAACTTTGCACTTATCAGCCCGACCATCGCCGAGACTCCGCGCTTGCTTATAATGAACCCCCTCTCGACGAGCTTTCCGTGTATCTCGTCGGTCGTGAACTTCTCACCTTCGAGCAGTATCTTGAGCAGCTCCCTGCGCAGACCACTCTTGTCCCTTTCCAGATACTTCCTTATCCTCTTCTCGATTTCCACTATTTCCATCATACCTCTACCTTCTCGACAACCGTCGCATCGAACGTCGGATACCTCTCCACCAGCCAGACTTTAAGTTTTTCAGATTTTAACAGTTCCCCGAACCTCTCGCCGACCTCCAGAGATGTCTCCACGTAGCCGTCGAACCGTTCGTATTCGAATCCGAGCTCTTCGAGTATCCTCGCAGCCTTCGCTACGTCGCCCTCTATCCTCGTGCACAGAACTGTTCCGTCCCTCGTTACGAGGTAAAAGTCCGGCATGTTCATTCCCATCCTGATCAGCCTTCTGCGGAACTGTGCGATGTCTTTGAAACGGGCGCTGCAGTAGTGGAACTTCTTCGCAGCCTCGTAAGCTCTAACGACGTCTTCGTTCTCGACGTAGTAGTCTACGATCTCGTAACTGGCAGCCAAAGCTTCGTAGTTGCTCTCGCTGACCTCTATCTGGTTCACGTTGAGGAACGCGTCGAGCTCGTTTACGATCTCCACAACCTTCGGTTCGAAGCGTATCGCCGGTATCTCGATGCCTGCGTCGATTCCGAGCTCCTTGGCTCTTGCTATCGGATCTCTGTAAGCCTCGACGTTCCTGAGCTCCGGCGGATGGAAGCGTATCTCGTCCAGTCCGGCTTTCGCGAGCTTTTCGATTTCAGCACCTGCCGGGATGCTCGTGTAGAGGTGGACGTGAAGGTCGAACTCCTTGGATATGCGGATGTATTCGATGACGCGTTCGAGTCTCATCAACGGCTCGCCACCCGTTATGGCGACGCCTTCAGCGCTCATGGCTGCGAGCTCCTCGAAGAAGTCTTCGAGACTTTTTACAGGTCTCTCGTTCGCGTATATGACGTCTCTTCCCTTCTTTTCCAGAGATATCGGGCAGTAGAAGCAGTTTCTGTTGCACAGTCCGGTTACGAAGAGTACGAGCTTGGCTCCCCTTCTGCACAGCTTGCAGCCTTCCGGCAGATACGTGTAGTAACTTCCGCCCTCTATTCGCGGCATAGCTCCTTTACCCTGCTCTTGAACCACTCGACGCCGAGGGATTTTATAAAGTAACCTGCGCGCGGTCCGAAGTCCTTGTTGAGCGTAACCTTGTAGACAGCCCTGAAACCGGTAGCTGGATTCATTCCGAGCTCCTTCGAAACCTCGTAAACCGCGTTGTGAATTTCCTCCGCGCTCATGTTCTCTCCGAGCACTTCAGCCAACCTGCACAGAAACCTTACTTCCTCCTCGCTAAGGGGAACTTCTATCCTGTCGGCTATCTTGAAACGCATGTTTTCTGGAGCGTATCTTTCGAGCCACCTCTTCGCGTACTCCATCCTCCTAGCTACGTCCTTGACGACCCTGTCGTTTATCTCGTATCCGGTTCTGCGGAAGATTTCAAGCATTTTTTCGAGGTCCCAGTTCGCTATCTGCCCCACCACGACGATGTGCCTGAAGGGAATGTCCGAATATACGATGTCGCCGATCAGACTGAGTTCAACGCTCCTGTCTCTTTCCCTGACCTTCTCCTCGAAATCGTCGAAGATTTCCAGTATTCTCGACGGTTCGAACTCTATGTGCCTTTCGGGCTTAACCCTCATGAACAGATAGCGGATTATCTCCGGCGGAACGGCTTCTATAATCTCCCTCACCGGAATTACTATCCCCTTCGAACTTTTCATAGCCCCTACGCCCTTGAGGTGAACCCACTCGTAGGGGACGGGGTATGGAGGTTCGTAGCCGAATATCTCCCTCGAAATCCTCTTGCCCGTGTCATAGCTGCCTCCGGCTGCCGCGTGGTCTTTTCCGAACGGTTCACACGTTATGCGGAGGATTTTCCACCTCGCCGCCCAGTCCACGCGCCACGTCAGCTTTCCTCCACCTTTGTAACTGACGTCACCCTCGTTTCCGCACTCGCAGCGGTAGAATATCTTTCTGTCGTCGAACCCCGTCACCTTCGTCGTATTTATCCTCCCGCACCCGCTGCAGAGGGGCATGAATGGGTACCAGTCGCTTTCGAGCTCTCTGCCGGTCACCTCCGCAATTATCCTCGCCACGTCGTCCCTTCTGCTCAGAGCGATCCTTATCGCCTCCTCGTAAAGTCCCTTCGCGTACATCTCGCTGGCTCTGAAAACCTCGACGGGAATTGCAAGGAATTCCAGGGATTCGAGGAACGGCTGGAGGAAGTGCTCGGAGTAACTCTCGTGGCAACCTTCTGGGTCTGGAATCTTGAACAGAGGCATGCCAACGTATTCGGTATAGCTCTCCGGTAGAAACGGGTATCTTCGGCGTAGAGGGTCGAAGTCGTCAGCTATGTAGTATATCTCAGCCCTACCGCCCGCATCTATCAAAGCTCTGCGTATCGCATCCGCCGTCACCATCTCGCGTAGGTTTCCGAGGTGAATGTGACCGGAAGGAGAAATCCCGGTAGCTATCCTGTGCTCGTCACACCTTTCGAGTAGCTCCCTCGCTATCGCGTCAGCCCAGTGCATCAGCGAGCCTTACGCGACTCTGTTTTTAAAAGCAACTTAAGGTCTGCCGGCGTGATCTCACTCTAATTAAACCTTCGCTGGGCTGTATCCCGGGCTGCTGATAAAAAAATTTCAAACTTTCAGTGCGAGTTCAGCAGCCTCCTGCGTGGCGTCGAGAGCTTTTCGGGGCTTTACACAGTCGCCTATCTTGTAGATTTCCGCAACCCTATCTTTTAGCTCATCGTATAGCCCGTCGTTTGAACTCGTTCCGACCGCTAAGACGACGGTGTCGCACGCAACTTCGCTCCTCTCTCCGCTCTGCGTGTCCTCGACGATGACAGCTCCTTCTTTTATCTCTACAGCTCTCTTGTTAGTCAGCATCTTCACTCCCCTCTCCTGCAGATACAGCAGCACGGTCCAGCGAGTGCTTATTCCTATGTCCTGTCCGATCTTCGGCAGCATCTCGATTATCGTGACGTCCCTGCCCTCGTCGGCAAGCTTCGCAGCCGTGTCACACCCCACTCCCCCTCCTCCTACGATCGCGACCTTTTCGCCCACCTTCACCTTCTCCATCAGAACGTCGAAAGCTGTGACAGCTCTCTCAACTCCGGGGATCTGCGGAATCAGCGGCGACGCTCCGACGGCTACTATCACGACGTCCGGTTTCTCGGCTAAAACCTTCGCAGCGTCGGCTTCGACTCCGTATCTGACGTCGACGCCCAGCTTCGGCAGCACGTTCATGAAGTACTTCCCGACCTCTGCGAACTCGTAGGCGAGCGGAGATTTAGATGCTACGTTGAGCTGACCTCCCAGCTTGTCGGTTTTCTCGAACAGTACGACTCTGTGCCCTTTCCTCGCCAGAAGTTCGGCAGCCATACAGCCAGCCGGACCTCCGCCGACGACAACGACCTTCTTCACCTTCTCGGCTTTCAGATTTCTGAACTCCGCCTCCCTGCCGACGGTCGGATTTACGAGACACGTTATCGGCTGAGCTTGCATTACCCTATCCATGCAGCCCTGGTTGCAAGCGACGCATATGCGTATCTCGTCGAACCTGCCTTCCTTAGCCTTCCTCGGAAACTCCGGGTCTGCGATCAAAGCCCTGAACATCGCGACCATGTCAGCCATGCCTTCTCGCAGTATCTTCTCAGCCACGAACGGGTCGTTTATGCGGTGCGAGGCTATTACTGGAACGCTCACGACCTTCTTTATCTCAGCCGCAAGGTACGCAAAACCGCCGCGCGGAACGAGCATGGTTGTCAGCGGTCTCCTCGACTCGTGCCAGCCAGCCATCACGTTTATCGCCGCTACGCCAGCGTCCTCGAGGATCTTCGCTATCTGTTTCATCTCGTTAACGGTGTTTCCGCCGGGGATGAACTCGTCTCCGGCGATCCTTATCAGCACCGGGTAGTCCTTCCCACACTTCTCCTTTATCCGCTCGATTGTCTCAACAGCGAAGCGGGCTCTGTTCTCTATGCTCCCTCCATACTCGTCGGTTCTCTTGTTCGTCGCGGGGCTGAAGAACTGGGATATCAGATATCCGGCTGAGCCTATGAGTTCGACGGCGTCGAAGCCAGCCTTCTTAGCTCTCAAAGCCGCATCCGCGAACTCCTCTTCAATCCGTAAGATCTCCTCCTTCGTAAGCTCCTTAGGTGTGCGCTTCGTGAATATCGGCGGGGGAATCGGGGACGGCGCCACAGGCTGCCTGTTGGGATCGAAGGATATCTCGTACCTTCCCGGATGCCAGAGCTGAAGCGCGCAGGGGACTTCGTATTCGTGGAAAACGTCCGCAATCCGCTTCAGATCCGGAATGTACTTGTCGTCGTGAGCTGCTATGCCGCCGAAGAAGTGCCCCTCGATCTTCGCTATACCGACGACGGCGAAGCCTATTCCGCCCCTAGCCCTTTCCCGGTAGAACTCTATCAGCTTGTCCGTGACTCCGCCGTCTGGGGTGTGGTAGTTCGTCTCACCTGCCGGCATCACGATTCGGTTTTTTACGTGAATCCCTCCGATCTCTATCGGCTCGAACAGCTTTTCGACCCTCACGACATCACCCAAAAGAGGGGAAAAATATGCTTTTCTCTCAGCCCTTAAGGTGTGTTGGTTCGGTCTGAAGAAGTTCGCAAAACAGCTAAATCGTGAAGCCTAACTTTGAGGATCTTTTCTCCATCGTAAACAGCGACGAGCTCGTTTGGAAATCCGGATAAGTCGACGCGTTCGCCAAGTTTTGCAAGCGCCATCGCTGCGTAAGCGATGAACTCAGCGTCCCTTATCTCCTCAATTTTCTCCTTCAGCTTTTCGACCGCGTACTTCCTGTCCACGATATCAGCAACTCTGGAGATTCCGTAGGCTACGTATTTCCTCTCCACCTCCCAGTTGTCGAGGAGCGATACGTACTTGTTCGCAAAGCTCGCGAAAACTTCCGGATTGCTTCTACCTATCTCCGCTATCCCCAGCGGAGCTCCGACGCAGTATGCTCCGCTCTCATCGCTGAGGTGCCAGAACAGGCGGAGTATGAAATCTCTCGCAACATTACCTCTGCACAGAAAACCCAAAGCTTCCGCAGCTCTGAAGCGGAGGAGCTCGTCGTAAGAGTAAAGAAATTGAAGAGCTCTGGACGGTTTTCCGACCTCAGCGTATCTCTTCTCCCTCAACAGAATCTCCAAATAAGCTCTTTTCGCCGAATACGAGCTTCGCAACTTCTTCACCGCATGCGAGTGCTAAGCTCATTCCCTTTCTTCCGAAACCGTTGAGCTGCACGAACCCCTCGACACTCGTAAATCCCACGACGGGCTTTCCGCTCGGCGACTCATCGTAAACCCCAGCCCACTGCCGCAGAACGGAGAGTCCGCGGAGCTTGGGAACGAGCTTCGTTACCGCCTTCGCGTATTTCACGAGGAAGTCGAGCGAAGCGCGCATGTCGCTACCCTCGCTGCCCAAGATTCCGCCTACTATCTCACCCCTCATCGACTGCGTGAAGTAAACGCCGCGCGAGACGTCGAGGAAGTACGGGTCGATGTAGGGCTTCAGACTCTCGGTTACGCATATCTCCTCCTTCACTATCCTGTTGTTCAGCTCAACCCCTGCCTGTCCGCTGACCTCGTTGCTCCAGGCTCCCGCAGCATTTATAACTACATCTGCTCTGTGGAACTCTCCGTTTGCCCTTACACCCCTTATGCTCCCACCATCGACGACGACGCTCGCCGGAGTGTAGTCGTATATTTCGACGCCGAGCTTCTTACAGCCCTTCGCAAGCCCCCAGATTACGGGCCAAGGGAAAACGACGCCGCCGCTCTTGAAGTAGCTTGCTGCATCGAAAGCTTCGCTGTTTATGTCGGGGAAAAGTTCCTTCACGTCCGCTCCGTCCAGGATCTCTACCTCAACGCCAAGCGATCTGAGGAACTTCGCCTCCCTTTCGATCTTCTCGACGTCATCGCCGCTAGCGAGCTTTACGTATCCGCTCCTCCTCAGGAGGAAGTTGAAGCCTATTTCGTTCTGCAGCTCGTCGTAGAGCTGCAGGCTGCGCAGAGCAAGCTTTACGAGCAGCTCGTCTTCGAACTGAGCCGTCAGTCCGCCGGAATTTCTGCCGCTCGCTCCGTAGACGAGGTACTTCTTCTCGAAGACCTTTACCCGTGCCCCCCTCTTCGCTAAGAAGTAGGCTGCTGACAGACCGGCCACTCCCCCGCCAACGACGGCGACTTCAAGACTCATCCTCGTCACCTGCAAGCACGTAGAGCGGCACCGGATTGACCGGTTGCCTCTGCGTGGTCACACCTATCTCGTCCGGACTCTTCCCGGTCTTCTGCGAGAGTATGCGGATCACGTGCATCAGGCAACCCTTTCCCTGACACGGACCCGTCGTTGCTCCCGTGTAGCGCTTAAGACTCTCTATGTCGTCGTATCCTTCCTCTATTGCTCTGATTATCTCTTCCTCCGTAAGATCCTCGCACCTGCAAACGACTCTGCGCGGCTTCATTTTCTCACCGGCTTCACGGCTCTTACCTCAAAAAGCAGATCTTTCGGAACTGTAACCCTTACGAGCGACGTCTGGTCGTTCCTCTCCGGTGGAAGAACCCAGTTCACGACTCCCTCGCCCACGACCTCTCCCCTCCTGTTGAGCAGCAGCACCCTGTCGCCCTTCTTCAACCACGGCAGAAACTCGTACTGCAGCGTAATCTCGCCGACGTCGTCGCGGATGCGCAGCATGAATATAGCCAGACCGGGACAGACTCTTATGCACTTCATGCATCCCGTGCACTTATCGTAATCGACTTCCGGCGGGTCGTTTATGTTCTCCATCTTTATCGCGCCCGCAGGACAGGCTTCGTAACACGGACTGCACGGAATCGGCTGCGGGCACTCTATGTAAGCTACCGCTCTCTTCTTCAGCCTCTCCTCGCTCGGAAACGGCGGTAGCTCGTCCTTTTCGAGGTAACCTCTCTCGAGGTACACGTTCTCACCCTATCGTGCACTTCTCAAGTCCCACGCATATCCTCTCACCGAAGGGTCCGGCTCTGAACTCTTCGAGGTCTTTGACAGCCTCCTCAAGCTCCTTTTTTGTCTCTTCGCCACCGTATCCGAGTGAAACCGCCGCGTGAATGCCCGCTATCCTTCCCTCCATCATAGCCGCCGTCGCCTCCTCTATTCCCGCAACGTCGCCTGCAACGTAAACCCCGCTGACACTCGTCTCGTTGTATCTAGTCCTCAGCGGAACGAGCCCTCCGAGTTCGGGAACGAACTTCATTTCACATCCAGCCTGGTAGAGTAGCTCGTGCGCCGGCGAAAGTCCGACGGCTACGCATATGAAGTCGCAGTCTACCTTTTTCTCAGTCCCGGGTATCGGCTGCCACTTTTCGTCGAGCTGAGCGATTATTGCCCCCTCGACTTGCTTCTTCCCGAGTGCCCGCAGGATCGTGTGCCTCGTGTATATCGGAACGCCGAGCCGGCGAACCTTGGCTGCGTGCACGAAGTATCCGCCTATCCTCGGCATAGCCTCGACTATGGCAGCGACCTCGACGCCGGCTTGGAGCAGCTGGTAGGTGAGTATCAGCCCTACGTTACCTGAGCCGACTATCAACCCTTTGTTTCCGGGCTTTATTCCGTAGACGTTCATCAGCGTCTGAACACCGCCCGCCCCGTAAACGCCCGGAAGGTCGTTGTTTTCAAATACCAGCGTCCTCTCGTAAGCCCCCGTAGCTACCACGATCTTTTTAGCTTTTATTCGCAGGAGTTTTCCTTCTTCCTCACTTATTTTCTGGTAAGCTCCAGCTTCACTGCCGTATATACCGAAAACCCTTGTTTCCTTGCGGACATCGATGTTTTCGTACTTCGAAAGTTCCTCTTCGAGTATCTTCGCTATCCTGATCCCCCTCGTTCCAGCCATGTGCTTCCCGGAGCCGAAGAAGCGGTGGGTCTGCTTTACCAGCTGTCCGCCTAGGAAGGGGTTCTCGTCGGCGAGGAGCACTTTTGCTCCGTACTTCGCAGCGTTTATCGCCGCCGACATCCCGGCTGGACCGCCGCCAATGACCAGGACATCAGTTTCGATTTCCTCGTAACTCGATCTGCCCTCAAACACCGTTCTCGGCGGGTTTCCGAAACCCGTCAGCTTCCTGATCTGCGAGGTGACGAGCTCTCTGAGGAGTTTTCGAGACGCGAATTTCTTGTAGTGACTTCCGTGGGGAAAGATGAAGTCTATAACGTTGTCGAGCACGGCGAGAAGGTCGTTTTCTGCACTCGGCTTGCCGGTCTGCGTTCTTACCTGCATCCCGTCCCTCACGTAGACCTTGCAGACCCTGACGTTGGGGACGCCGTCGACCTCCATCATGCAAGCTGAACACTTTCCTATGGCGCAGAAGAAGCCCCTCGGTCTGTGCCACCTGAAGGAGCGACTGAACACCCTGACGCCTGCAGCGTAGAGAGCAGCAGCTACCGTTTCGCCCTCGTAGGCTTTTACCGGCTTGCCGTTGAAATATATTGTTACTTCCTTTCCCCTCCTGAACTCGAGAATCGGATGCTCGTCGAGTCTCATACTACTCGAAGTAAACGGTTGCAGTTCTCGGGGTCTTACCCCTCTTCACGAGCCGGTAGTCCGCGTAAGTTAGAACCTCAGCGTCTTTCAGCAGCTCGGCATCTACGACCTCGCCGACGAACAGCGTGTGCGTGCCGACGTCGCACTCCTTTACGATCCTCGCCTCAATTACAGCTACGCTGTAGTCCGTAACGAGCGGTACCCCGGTTTTTCCGATCCTGTAGTTCACACCCTCGAACTTGTCGAACTCGTCACTCTTCCTGAACCCGAAACGTCCTATGAACTCAAGCGGAGTTTCGAGCTCAAGAACGCTCACTCCGAAGGCGCCGCCCCTCTTCACGAACTTGTGGGTCGTGTTCTGCTTGTTCAGACAGGCGGCTATCTGAACGGGCTCGCTCGTAACCTGAAAGACCGTGTTGGCTACCTGTCCTGCAAACTTTCCGTCGCTAGCTGCTGTGACTATGTACATGCCGTAGCTTATCTTGTACAGGGCTGCAACATTCATAATGGACACCAAAAAATTAGAGGGTAAGCAGATCCCTTGCGACGTAGTAGCTCCTCGGGTGTCCACAGCTCGGGCAGGTTTCCGGAGGCTCCTTGCCGTAGTGGACGTAGCCACACTCCAGACAGACCCACTCGGTTTCGGTTTCCCTCCTGAAAAACGTCCCCTTCTCTATTTCCCCGAGCAGTCTGCGGTAGCGCTCCTCGTGGCGCTTCTCGGCTACCGCTATTGCCCTGAGCCTGTCCGCTATCTCCTTGTATCCCTCCCTCTCAGCCTCCTCGGCGAAGCTCGGATACATTTCCGAGTTCTCGTAGTGTTCTCCGGCTATAGCAGCTTTCAGGTTGTCCACTGTGTTCCCCCAGACTAGCGGGGCTTCCGCTTCGACCTTTATCGATTCTGCGTTGCCTCTGAGCTGCTGTACGAACTTCAGCAGGTTTTCCGCGTGCTCCTTCTCGTTCTCAGCCGTTTCGAGGAATACGCGCTGGACGAACACGTATCCCTCCTCCTTGGCGACCTTCGCGTAGAAGGTGTAGCGGTTCCTTGCCATGCTCTCGCCTATAAACGCCTTAACCAAATTTTCGAGCGTCCCCACAACTCACACCTCCGTCTGCCAGAGACCGTGAACGTTGCAATACGCTCTAACTTTAATACTTTCCGACATCACGACGAACTCAGCCCTTGGCTCGTCTCCAGGCTTTAAATGCTTCCTGTGCAGGCAAATTCCATCGATCACCTCTATCCACTCGATGTAGTGGTCCTCCTCCATCGGGTGCGGAACGCCGCCGACCTTAACGACCACTCTATCGCCTTCCCTCTCCACTACCGGCAGGTGCTTCTCCTTCCCTTCGTCCTCTCTCTTTACTTCCATCAGAACCATCGGTTTTCCGCAGCACACGAGCCTGCCTACGCCGGAGTGCAGAACTTCAACTACATTTCCGCAAACCGAACACCTGTAGACCTGCAAAACCTCCGTCAAAGCACCACCTCCAAAACCGTTTAAAGCTTCTGACCTTCCGCCTCACCTTCCGGAACAAAACGCCGGGCGGCGAGCTCTCTGTCGAGCATCAGCAGTCCGCTGCCATCGCTAACCATTCTGAGCTTTTCGACTATCTCGCTAGCGTTAGCTTCTTCCTCGACCTGCTCGGAGACGAACCACTGCAGCATGTTGTAGGTCGCGTAATCTTTCTCCTCCACCGCCAGATCAACCAGCTCGTGAATACTCTTCGTCACATTCACCTCGTGCCTGTAAACGTGCTCAAAAGCGGCTAGCGGCGACTCCCAGTCGTGTGGCGGCTCCTCGATCGCGTAGAGTCTTACCCTCCCTCCCCTGCTGACAACGTACTCGTAAAGCCTCATCGCGTGCTCTAACTCCTCCTGCCACTGCACCTTCAGCCAGTTTGTGAAGCCCTTTAAACCCTTTGAATCGAAGTAGGCAGCCATCGAAAGGTAGAGGTAGGCTGAGTAGATCTCGGCGTTTATCTGTCTGTTCAGAGCTTCAAGCATCCTGTCGCTCAGCATCGTCAAAGGAATGGTGGTTATAATTAAAACTCTTTGGTTCGAAAGTGGAACTAAATAATTAAAAATGCAGAGATCTGATCAGCTGGTATTTTTCAAGCGGGCTTGCCAAGATAAAATATGCCTACAGTAATCAGAACAGCGAAGAAGAAAATCCATCCAATCAAACCATGCAGTATCCCAGTGTCGAATACGTGTTCGTTTAAGTAGTTTAAAATGCCCAGTAGAATTGTAAAAATCACAATTTCCACCTGCAAAACCCAAGCCAGCTTCGAAAATCGGTTTTTGCGTAGAATCAGGAACGCAAAATAAACAACACCAAAGGCGAGAAATGCCAAAAAATATCCGTCCGGTTCCATATAATTTCACCCCAAATCAAAAATAAAAAATTTTACCAAAGTCTGGAACATGCAAATTCATTCCCAACAAGTTAACACTATATAGCATTGCAGGACACGTATTGTTTTCAAAGCACGAGCAGTCGCCTAAAGCCATCACTGGCATACTCCACCTCTCGTTTTGGTTTCATATCCCTCTTCCTTCCCCCAGCTTTTTGCTAAAATTTACGATCTTCCAAAAGGAAATAAATAACAGTGTAGACCAAGCAAGTAGCATTACATACGTATGAAATCCACCTATAAAAACTGCAAGAATTCCCCAGAGCAAAACCGCGCCAAAAGCGACTGCTGTAAGCATTTGAAAAACCGTGTAGGTATTTAACTCTCCTTTTGATTTTACGTAAATTAAAATCGATACCACCATTAAAACCATAGAGAAAATCAGACCCTTTAAGTCTGGCGATTCAATTAGGGTGTAGGAGGCTTTTTCGAAAAGAATAAGAATGGATACGATTAATAGCACCATAGACGAACTTTTAAGGCTTGGTTTATATTCAAGCCTCCAGA
The DNA here is from genome assembly GCA_040514265.1 of Archaeoglobaceae archaeon. GTDB lineage: Archaea > Halobacteriota > Archaeoglobi > Archaeoglobales > Archaeoglobaceae > WYZ-LMO2. Next base: position 20,596 of record JBEVCD010000042.1, read on the forward strand.
AGTACTTCAATCGAAGGTAAGCTATAACTCCACAAAATACTGCCGACAGGATGAAGCACAATGGAACAAGCACACTGAGGAACTCCCTCAGCGGTTTAATTGTGTAGACTATCCACAACGACAGAATCAGGATAAGAGGGTACAATCCCAAAAGAAGTCCTTTGAACTCCCTTTCGAAAATTATTTTCCCCTCCTCTGGCGACATAATATCCCTCATGGGTTTTGCAG
>JBEVCD010000043.1:0-19445 GCA_040514265.1 Archaeoglobaceae archaeon
CTCCCTCCTGAAAGCCTGAATTCCAGTTATAGCTCTGCCCAGTATAAGTGTGTGGATATCGTCCGTGCCTTCGTAGGTGTAAACACTCTCGATGTTCGCCATGTGTCTTATTGGAGAGTAATCAAGGCTTATTCCGTTAGCTCCCAGCAGCTCCCTCGCCGTCCTCGCGCAGAAGCGAGCGACCCTGACGTTGTTTCTCTTAGCCAGCGATATCTGCTCCGGAGTCGCTCTGCCCTCATCCATCAACCTTCCCAGTCTCCAGGCAATGAGCTGACCCTTCGTTATCTCCGTCAGCATGTCGACGAGCTTAGCCTGCACGAGCTGGTAGCTCGCTATCGGTGCCCCGAACTGCTTCCTCTCCTTCGCGTAGTTCAAAGCGGTCTCGTAGCAATCCATCGCAGCCCCTATTGCACCCCAAGCTATGCCGAACCTCGCTTGGTCGAGGCAGCTCAGCGCAGCTCTTAAACCAACGGCATCTGGTAACCTGTTCTCTTCGGGGACTCTGCAGTCTGTGAGGTAGAGCTCACCAACACCTCCGGCTCTCATCGAACCCTTCTTCGTTATCGCAGCCTGCTTGAAACCGGGCATCCCTTTCTCGACTATGAAACCCTTTATCTTGCCATCTTCAACGTCCCTTGCCCAGACTATCGCTATGTCCGCTATGTCCGCTTCGGTTATCCAGGTTTTCGTCCCGTTCAGAATCCACTCGTCCCCTTCCCTTCTCGCAGTCGTTTTCATGCTCGCCGGATCGCTGCCTACGTCGGGTTCCGTCATTCCGAAGCATCCTATTATCTCTCCCTTCGCGAGCTTCGGCAGATACTTCTCCTTCTGCTCCTCGCTGCCGAACTGCCATATCGGGTACATCACAAGCCCACTTGTCACGGCAACAAAACTCCTCAGTGCGCTGTCGACCCTCTCAACTTCCTGGCATATTATTCCGAACGTCGTGTAGTTCATCCCGGGGCAGCCGTACTCTTCAGGAATGAACGCACCGAGCATTCCGAGCTCTCCGAACTTCTTGCCGAGCTCTCTGAAGTTCAAAGGTTTTTCTTCGTGCCAAGCGTCGGCTACGAGCGGTGCGACCTCCTTCTCCAGAAACTCCCTGACCGAGCTGCGGACGAGTCTCTCTTCTTCATTCAATAGCTCATCAACGTTGTAGAAGTCAACGCCTCGGAACATCCGTTCTCACCTCAGTATTTGTCTCGCCCGATAACGTCCCATAGATTATAAAAAATTAAAGGAAAAAGTCCCTCTTGTTAAAGAATACCGCAGGAACAAGCCTGAACTCAGCAGAGAGTAAGGATTTTTCTTCTGCTCTGCCAAAAATCCCGTCAGGAGAATCTGCAGGCTGTTCATGCTCTACTGCAATTAGAAAATAAATTTATCGTCGATCTGGATAAATTGGAGTCGGGATAAAGTTCAGAGGAAACGGAAATTCCAAAGCGAACAGAATTTTAAAGAAACTCGAAGAAAAAGGCAGGCTTTGGAGGTTACGATAGTCTTGCACCTTCCAGAATTTCGGGCTAACACGGTCCACGAAGTTTTTCCAAAATATAGTAGCGCTTGAAGGGCAGATAACGGAAGAGGAATGGCTCGATTACAGCTTTAAAATCACGAATACGCTTGGAAACTACCACCCAACGATTCGAGTGAGCCGATAGAAGTTAGACTTGGGCTGTAAAGCTCTGAATCCGAAAGGAGAGGCGATGAACTACAACGCCAAAGCCTAGATGAAAGCATAGGAAAAGAGCTTGAAACAAACGATAGCTTCTACGCCCACAAGAGAATATGGAACCGCTCTGGACGGAGGAAACTTTGAAAAGAGTTAGGGATAAACATAACAACCTTCAGGGCTTCAACTTCAATCAAACTCTAAAGCTGTTCATCACGCGATGAACCGATGGAACTCGAAGATAACGAGCTTCACGGAAAGTCAGAAAGCTTTAAGCCGGAACATTCAGGAACACATTCAACTTGTCTCGACGGTAACGGGAATGACTGAGAAAATCGCCGAAGCCTCTAAAGCGCACAGATTGCTCTCATGCTGGTGATAATATGGAGAGGAGTTTAAAGCTTGATCTGAGCAAGAAACCGCTCTTTGAAGCCCTGAGCTTCAGAGGGAAGGAGAGATGTATTCGAGAAGCTAATAACGATGAAAGAGCCGAAAAAGGAACTCGAAGAACTCTTCGGTGAAAGGATTTATCACGTCCTAAGAAAGATGTTAAAAGCCGGAATTATCGAGAAGATCGAAGAGGGATACGTTTTAAGTCCCGAATTCGCCAAGAAGCTAAGATGGGCTGAGGAGTGGGAGGACTTGATTAACGGTGTCAATGCATTTTCCTGAGGCTTGATGAATATGTCCCGCTTTCCGAGATGGATTTTGGCTTGGATTCTCTTTCCCTTCCTTGTTATCGAAACCTGAAGCGGTAGATTTTTATCCAAACTTTACGAATTTGAAAGTATGAGCGAAGTTGTTGAAATCCTGAAAAGGATCGAAAGCTTGAGGAGATAGATAAAAGGATAGAGGAAGAGCTTTTCGACAGGCTAAGCGAGGAAGAGCTTAAAGAACTGGAGGAAGATCTGAAAGCCTACAAAGAGGGAAGGCTGGAGATGGTTGATCTTGAAGAAGTCGAGAGAAAGTTTCAGAGTCAAGCTGAGTAAGAAGGTGGAGAAATTTCTTGACAAACTCCCGAAAGAAGATAGAGAAAGGATTTTATCGGCTTTGAGAGAGCTTAGAGCGAATCGACATTAAAAAACTCGAAGGAACAGAATTTCACATGTTAAATTTACAAGCCTTTTAGTTTGTTAAAGCTCCCTCAACAACAAAGATCTCATGAAGTAAACGACCATCATAACGCTCAAGATTGAAGCTGATATCCGCTTCTCAGGGCTAATATCAGATCCGATCACAGCGATCAAAGAGATTGGGAACAGCGTAACGCTCTCTTTCGGCAATTTAAACCTCTCGTTTTCGAAATCGTGAGATTGTAAGAACTTGACAAGCTTCTTATTCGCTAAAGCTTTCCTCCCGTTTTTCACATACTTTGATCAGTTTGAACTTCTCAATCTCTCAGCCTCGAAAAGCCTGAAATGTTTTATCGAAACTTTTTTCAATTCGTTAAGGTTTAAGCGCCCGGGCCGGGATTTGAACCCGGGTCGCGGGCTCGACAGGCCCGCATGATAGGCCGGGCTACACTACCCGGGCACCACGCCACTTAGAGTGGCGAGTTTTTTAAGCGTTGCGCTAAATCCTGTAAAGCCTTCCAGCCTTCTTCAGCCTGTTCATTATGGCTTTTCCGATCCCCTTCTCCTCGACTCCCTGAATTATTATCACGTCGCTGCGTTTGTCGAGTTCCCTCAGAGCTTTGAAGAGGTTTCTCGCGAAGTCTTCGAGAGTTCTTCCGAGGTCGTAGCAGTTATCGCAGTCGAGTCCCATGCCGGCAATTCCGACGCGGTAGCCCTTTCTTTCGAGCTCTCTCGCTATTTCGAAGGCTTTTTCTTCGAAGTTATCGCCAACGAGAACTATCAGTTCAGCTTCAGGGGCGTAGTGCTTGTATTTCATTCCCGGGCTCCTCGCCACCGCTGAGCTTTCAGCGTACCTGACGTCGAAGTACTTTTCGAGTTCCTCCTTCGTCACGGCTCCCGGGCGGAGTATCTCGATCGGGTAAACCGTGGTGTCGACTACCGTGGATTCGAGACCTATCTTCGTCTCTCCCCCATCGATTACGCAGTCTATTTCGTCGTCGAAGTCCTCTATCACGTGTTCAGCTTTAGTGGGGCTCGGTTTCCCGCTTTTGTTGGCTGAAGGTGCGGCTATTGGGGTCTCGCTGAGCTCTATGAGCTTCAGCGCTATCTTGTGGTCCGGCATCCTCACGGCTACGGTGTCGAGACCGGCCGTGACGACCTTCGGAACCCGCTTGTTCCTAACCACCACCGTGAGCGGACCCGGGAAGAAGCGCTTCATAAGTTCTTCAGCCACCTCGTTCGGCTCCGCGATCTCGTATACCTCTTCGATGCTGCAAACGTGAACAATGAGTGGATTGTCCGGCGGTCTGCCCTTAACTTCGAATATCCTCCTCACAGCCCTCTCGTTAAGCGCGTCAGCTCCGAGCCCGTAGACGGTTTCGGTAGGGAAGGCTACGAGTCCCCCTTTCTTTATTATTTCCGCTGCCTCCTTCAGTTCGTCTCCCGGGTTCTCGGGGTCGCTCTTTATCACCTTCATCGGGTAAGGATCTCCATCAGCCTGATACCCTCGACGATCCTGTACCTCCCCTTCCTGCAGCTGAACTCGTCGTACTTCTTCACGTCGTCCGGCTTGACGCCGAGGACCGCAAACGGCACGGGCTCAGCGACGTGGGTTCGCAACTTCACCGGCGTGGGATGGTCCGGGAGGAGGAGCAACCTCACGTCCTCTTCGATGTTGTCGAGTATTCTGCCTACGACTTTTTCGTCGTACTCTTCGATAGCCTCGACTTTCTTCTCAGCGTTTCCCTCGTGGCTGACCTCGTCGATCCCCTCCGTGTGCACCACAACGAGCTCGTAGCTTTTGAGGGCTCTTAGCGCAGCTCTTACTATCCCCCTGTAGTTCGTGTCGATGTACCCCGTAAGCCCCTCAACTCTAATGACGTCCATTCCGAGCCCCCTCGCTATCCCTTCGAGCAAGTCCACCTCCGTTATCATCGCCCCCCTCAGCCTCAGCCTCGGGAAACTCGGCATCCTGCCGCCTCCCCACAGCCAGACCATGTTCGCTCGACACTCGATGTCTTCGAGCACCTCTCTGCTCCACAGCATTATATCCCTCAGCAGCTCGGCGAGCTCTCCGTCTCTCGGCAGGTAATCGTCGATCTTTTTCCCCTGAATGTCGTGGGGTGCGAAGGTTTTCACGTCCCCGAAGTCCGCATCCAAGGTCATCAGATTTCTGTAACTCTTACCGGCGTGGAACTTCACGAAGTCCCATTTCTTTCGCCTGTTGAGCTCCCTTATCGCCTCTCTCGCTTCTGCATCGCTTATACGCCCTCCCGAATAGTCTACGAGGACGTCGTCGACGACTTTAACGAGGTTGCAGCGGAAAACCATCTTCGCCCTTATCCCCCTCGCCATAGCCTCTATGGGTCCGCGACCCGTGTAGTACTTCCTGACGTCAACGCCCAGTATCACCAGGTTCGCCACATCGCTTCCCGGCTCGAAGTTCTCGGGAACTGTTTTCGCGATTCCGCACGCCCCCTCCTTGGCTACCTGGTCCATGTTCGGCTTCTCAGCGACTTCGAGCGGCGTTCCCCCGAGCTCTTCTATACTCCAGTCAGCCATGCCGTCCGGGATCAGGATCAGGTACTTCATAGAAGTTCCCCGCAGTCGAAGAGTTCCGTGAGGTCGATTTCGAACGCTGCTACCGGCATGGTTAAACCGAACCTTTCGAGTACCTCTGGATGAACCTCGCCAAAAACCCCCACCCTTTTGCCATCTACAACTACATCGGCTCTTCTGCCTTCAAGGAAGGCTCCGTCGGACGAAACCTCCGCGCACCATTCGACGCGAAGGTCCCTCATCAGCGCTTGCACGTAGCTCCTTATTTCGGCGAAGTTCGCTCTGGAGTGAGTAACGCAGGCAGCGAGGTGAAGGCGGTTCTTTGCAGCTACGACGACGTCGCCGACTTCGAAGACCTTCTGCGGCATCTCGTGGTGCTTGTTGTGCGATAGGAGTTCGAGGAGCTTGGGGAGTATGCTTGTCCTCACGACCGTGTGCTCCGACGTTAGCGGATGCATCACGGGGACGTAGTCCTTCCAGGGTTCGCCGCTGCGGCGCATATTTTCGTAGAGAACCCTCTCACTTGTGAGGGTGAAGGTCACAACTTCGAGGAAGCCGAGCCCTACCATTATCTCTCTGACGAGCTGTCTGACGTCGTTCCACGGGTGCGTCTCGCCCACTCCCGGCGTGGACGGATAGCTCGGGACTATCCTGTCGTATCCGTAGCCTATGGCTACGTCCTCTACGACGTCCCAGGGGTGCATTATGTCAGCCCTGTATGCTGGAATCAGAACGACTATCTTTTCCCCTACCTCTACGCCGAAGCGCATCCTTTCGAGCGCATCCTTCACTTCCTCGTCGCTCAGCTCGAATCCTAAGAGCGAGTATATTTCGCTCCTGTCTATTTCCATTCTTCGAACCTCAAGTTTTGGTGTGCGCTCGCTCCTGTCTGGATAGACAACCCGGACACTCTCGAGCTTTCCTCCCCTGTCGCTGAGCATGCACGCTATTATGTTCAGAGCCCTGTCCACCTCCTCGCCGAAGCCCGTGACGTCGATGAAGAGGTCTCTCGTATCCTCGGTAACGCGTGTCTTTTCGGCGTTGATTATAGGCGGGAACGAGATCGCATCTCCACTGGCGTCGACTATCATCGGGTATCTGCTCGTCCCCTCCAGTATGAACGCGAACTGTCTCCCCTTCGGGTGTTCCCTGAGAATCTCCTCCACGCTCATCTCTCTGTCGAAGTCGAGCGGAACGAAGGAGAAGCTACCGTCGACGGCTCTGTAAGTTAGCGGGAACTTTATCTTCCGGAGGTCGTGGATGCCTATAGCCATCTTCCTCCTGTTTCTTCCGAGAGTCCAGTGGAGGTCTTCCTGGACGTCCATGAGACTTCTAATCACTTCATCGCTCATCTCGACGCCCCTTACGACGCATCCCGCTATTTTAGGTCTGACGGGCAGAACGCTCTCGTCCACGAAGATCTCCCACTCTCCCTCCGACACCTCGTATCTCTTCAGCCCCTTCTCGATCCCCAGAAATCCGCGCAGAGCTCTCGCAACACCTTCGACGCTGTAAAGATCGGGTCTGTTCGGGAAGAACTCGACGTCTACATGGTCCTCTTCGACCCTCTCGATGTCACAGCCGATCATCGGAAGCTTTTCGAGTATAGTCTTCCTGTCAACTCCGACGAGCTTTTCGAGTTCGTCCCAGTAGAGAGTGATGACGGGCATCGCAGTAGCTCGTTGATGCGTTAAAAATTTTTAACTTTCCGTCAAAGTGATGCGAATGGCTATATACGCTTTCGCAGAGTTCGAGAAGGGGAGGGTTGCGAGGATATACGCGAGAGCGGTCTACCCTTCGCAGCAGAGGGGTAACGTTTTCTTCGACTGCGAGGAGGTTCCGAACCTGAAGCACGCAGACGAGCTTCCAAGGGTGGTCAGAAAGTTCTTCGCGGTTGCAGCCTTCAGAGCTTCCCACATTCTCCTCGCCCGCGACGTCCTCGGGGGAAGACCGCTCTACTACGGAAGCGACCTGAGCGTATCGTCGTTCAAGGGCTACATCGACGGCGAGTGCTTTGAGGTTAAGCCGGGCGAGGTTTTGAAGGTCGACTACAGCGGTGAGGTGCTGGAGAAGAAGAGGTTCGAATTCGAGGACGTTTTCAAGCCGCAGAGGTTCGAGCTGGAGGAGGCTCTCGAAAAGATAGAAGAGGCTTTGCTGAACGTGAAGCCGAAGCACGCCTGCATAGCGTTCTCAGGCGGGCTTGACTCCTCGCTGCTTGCAGCGATTTACGATCTCCCTCTAATAGCCGTAACGGCTAAGAAGAGCGACGAGGAGGAGATAAGGAGGACAGCCAGAGAGATAGGGAAGGACGTGGACGTTTGGCTGGTTTCCCGCGAGGATATCGAGTGGGCTGTAGGTAAAGTGAGGAGTGCGATCGAGAGCGACGATAAGCTGCAGGTCTCAATAGGCGTTCCAGTTTACCTTGCAATGCACCACGCTAAGAACCTCGGTTTCACGTCGATAGTCTTCGGACAGGGCGCCGACGAGCTCTTCGGAGGCTACAAGAGGTACGAATGTATGAGCGGCGAGGAACTCGAAAGAGCCCTGATGGAGGACTTGAAGAGCATCGGGGAGAAGAACCTCGTGAGAGACGCGAAGATCGCATACGCGAACGAGATCAGGCTCGTCACTCCCTACCTGAGCTGGGACGTCATAGAGGTCGCAGCTGGGCTGGATGCGAGCTACAAGGTTCGCAAAGTGGACGGCAAAGTAGTGAGGAAATACGCGCTCAGAAAGCTCGCAGAAGATTATCTCCCGGTGGAGATCGCTTGGAAGCCGAAGAAGGCTATCCAGTACTCGACCGGCATCGAAAAGGTTGTGAAGAAGGTTCTGGGTGGTTAAAGTGTTCTTCACGGACTGGGAGGGCCCCTGGATTCTGAACGACTTCGCTTACGAGATATGCATAGCCGTCCTGAACAACGACCGCTTCTTCCGGAACCTCAGCGAGTTCGACGACTATTTAGCATACGTCGTCAGGAAGGAGGGATACGAAGCCGGATACACCGTGAAGCTGATAGTCCCGTTTCTCGTGGCTGCGGGCGTTACAAACGAATTCGTAAGAAATTTCGCCGCCAAGAGCGTTAGATTTCTCAGAGATGCCGGAATCGCGATGGAAGAGCTCCGCGAGTTTATGCCGGTCGTAATTTCGACGACCTACCTTCAGGCTCTGGAGGAGACAGCCGGAATGCTCGGCTTGAAGGAGCATCTCCACGCGACGAGCGTGGACTTCGACTCGCTGAAGCTTTCGGAAGAGCTCCGGCAAGAGCTGCTTTCGAGCGTTGACGTCCTTGCTAGCCTTAGCGGCAAGGAGCTGGCGAGAGAGTTCGAGAGGATCTTCGCGATCCCAGAAGTTGCGAGGATTCTGGATTCCGTGAAGGCGATCGGCGCCGGCGAGAAAGCCGAAATCCTCGAAGTTTACTGCGAGGAGTACTCCGTCGACTTCCCCGTAGCTGTGGGGGACAGCATATCGGATTACAAGATGTTCGAAGCTGCAAAGCGGCTCGGAGGAGTAGCGGTAGCCTTCAACGGGAACGAGTACGCTGTAAGACATGCAGACGTCGCCGTGATAAGCTCCTCAGCTATCGACGAGGCTTTGGTCGTGAAGAGGCTGCTCGAAGCGAGGAGTCTGTCTGCTCTGAAGGACTTGAAGCTGCGATACGGCGAACTCTACGTGCTGAACGACGAGAACGTTGAGGAAGTGACGAGGAGATCGAAGAAGATGAGAGTGATGCTCCGGAGCGATGCGGGGGAACTCGGCTAAAGCCCCCTGATCTTTATCAGCTTCCTTTCTTCGTCTATCTCGACGGCGCCGTCGAAGAAGAGGTTTATGACGTAGGCGTTGCTTATCTGGTGCAGCGTGACGCTCGTAGTCGTGTATTCGGTCTTACCCTTAGCTATCGCTGCAAACGTCATCAGCTGATCGCCGAGATGCCTGTCGACTGCAGCTTCGCTACTGTATTCCCCGTAGAACTCTCTGGCGGCTTCCTCACCTACGACTTCGGCTCTCTTGCCCTTTTCTCCAAGCGCGTTTCCTCCCTTGTAGCCGCTCCATATGGTTATACCACTACCCGTCGATATTCCGCTGCGAACCTCCACGTCTATCTTGGCTTCCACTCCCCTCTCAGCCAAAAATTCGACCGCTGCTCTGGCTTGCCTCTCGGCAACGTGCGGAGGCAGGTTCTGACAGTGGCTTATGCCGGTTACATCGCCCATCTTGCGCTCGAAGATCTTGCCGGAGAGCTCTGAAGGTCTCACGGAAAGTCTGACCCTTCCACCACCCTTGGGGTAGTAACCCCTCCTCAGCAGTTCGATCGAAGCCTCGCCACCAATCTCCGCCACTGCAGGCAGCGTTACGAAGCGGAAGTAGTCTATAGGTGGCGACCACGCCACGTCAGTTCCGCCGATTATTTCGATGCTGCTCTCTTTTTCTGCAAACAGCAATGGCGGAAGAATTGTCTGCATTACGAGCGTGACGCTGCCAGCCGTTCCGATGTCTACCTTAAAGTTCCCGCCCCTCAACCTCCGCGGCTTGAAAACGACCCTCGTGGACCCGATGCGCAAGCCCTCGACTTCGGCGTCGCTTATGAGCTTCGCAGCCTCTATGCCCTTGAGGTGCTGTGCAGCCAGGCCAGGTTTTGGTCTCTTCGCCCTTATGTTCTCCACCACCACAGCCTCGCCCGTGACGCAGGAGAGGGCTATAGCTGTTCGCAGTATCTGTCCTCCACCCTCGCCGTAGCTCCCGTCGATCCTTATCACGGAGCGAAGGTTTCCGGACTGCTTATTACTCTTCCTCAGCTTTTTCTCTGAGAATCGCGAGCTGGGTCACGAGACCCATTACGAGGAGGGAAAACCAGAGCAGTAGCAGCAGCGGGTTTCCGAACATCGAGTCGAAGCTTAGCCTCACGTCCGACAGTATTTCACTCAAACTCAGCCCGTTGACAGCCATGTAGGTTGCTAGCGTTATCAGCGTGCCGCCGATAGCCGCTGTTATGAAAATCATCATAACCCTCTCAGCCAGGATCGTCGCGAGCCCACCGAAAACCGCGAGGACGTAGGAGTAGATCGGAAAAGTTGGCAGAAGATACAGCCCGGTGAAGAAACCCGCAGCGGCTCCGGTCACGAAGAGACCTGCCCTGTACACGAGCCAGAAGATGGCAGCCGTCAGGGCTGATGTGAAGAGCACAACTACAGCCGGGTTTGGAACGGAGTTGTGAACGACAATGTAGGTTCCTAAGACCAGACCGACGAAGACGCCTATAATTGCCGAATACAGTCTGAATATTCTGTAACCGAGCATGTTCAGAAGTATGCCCGCGATCACAAGCATCGCGAGCGTCAGCACGTTACTTGATATCATGACAATCAATCGTTCAAACCGATTTTATACTTTTCCCCTAGATTCCCCGTGTATTACAGCCGATGCGGCGAGGTGAGCGATCCTAAGCGGCTCAGGAATCTTTCCCCTGAGCGTCGCACGCTTTAGCATTTCCTCCGCTTCGCTCAAACTCAGCCCGGCTAGCTGGACGTAAAGGTCTCCGAGTCTCTCAACTTCTCCGCACCTCTCTATTATCCTCAGCCTCTCTTCGCCGTCCTTCAGCTTCGCCGCTGCTGTGACGAACTCTTCGACCCTCGGCTTTCTGCGCATCACGACCACCACGGGCACTCCGGTCTTTTCCCAAACCTCCTTTATGTCTACCACGTTGAATCCCGCTACAGTTATTCCAGCTAGAAACGCGCACTTGAGCTGCTCTCTGAACTTCGATCTCCTTATCATTCTGACTATTTTTTCCGTGGCGTCCAAGCCGTCAATGGTTACCTCCTCGAACATGAAACCCTCGACGTAACTTCCGCAGGTCACACAGCCGAAAATGCAGGCTCTGCTACCGCTGAAGCTATCGTCAAAACCCGCGAACCTCCACAGCTTCATAAGCTTTTTCTCCGCGAGCAGCTTTTAAAGTCCATGGACATCGTGAGCTTCATCCACGAGGTTGGAGCCCTCAAGCTCACGCCGAGAAGTGGATGGCTGAAGCTCGGGATAAAGTTGCCGGAAAGTGTAGCCGAACACTCTTTTAGAACTGCGATAATTGCCATGATACTCGCCATCGAGAGCGGGGAGGAAGAGAGAGCTTTCAAAGCCTGCGCCGCTGCGTTACTCCACGACCTCCACGAGGCGAGGACGACGGATCTTCACAAGGTTGCGAAGAGTTACGTGGAGGTAAATGAAGACAAGGCGAGAAGAGAACAGCAACCGTTTTCCTTCGACTTCAGCGACGTCGAGAAGTTTGTGAGAGATGCGGATAAGCTCGAATTGGCTTTTCAGGCGGTCGAGTATTCGAGGCTGGTCGGCGATGCTATGGAGTTCGCGGAGGGTCTGGAGTTCGAGACCGAGGCTGCGAGGAGGATATACGGGGAACTCATGAAAAGGAGGGATCCGAGGTGGTGGAAATCCTTCTGATCGTCTCAAGCAGATCTCTCCTCGTGAAAGGTTTGGGAAGAACTTTTAACGCTCCCGCGGAGATCAGCTCGCTCTCCTTCATCTTCGCGTAAGCCGTGATTCCTATGACCTTCAGCTTGGGGTTCAGTGACAGGAGCTCCCTCGTAAGTTCTGCTCCGTTCTTTCCCGGTAGCAGGAAGTCCACGATGGCGATGTCGAACTCCAGGCTTTCGCAGAGCTTCAGCGCCTCGTCGGCGTTCTTTGCGGTGTAAACCTCGAAGTCCGCGAGGAGTATCCGCATTATGTTGAGAATATCCTCATCATCATCTACTACCAGTATTTTCACGTTCGGACAGAATTTCGAATACATATATGCTTTTCGATAAAAAAAACGTTGTTATTTGTTCTCAAAACGCGAAGCAATTTGCATCAAATAATCGTTTATAGCTCTGATGGCATCAGCCAAGGTCCTGCCGTTGTCGTAGCCGGCTACCACTTTTTCCAGCTCCTCCCTGCTCCAGCTCCTCATCTCCTTCGCGAATTCGATCATGTTCCTCGCAGCCCTCGTGATGTTGTCGACTATCGTTACGTCAGCCATCCTAGCCGTCCTCGAAAGGGGGTTGAGGTCCACCGCTATCACCTTCTTCCCGTGCCTCTTCAGAACCTCGCAGCGGTCGCCATCTTCTAAGGGGACCAGCACGACATCGGCTATCAGTATCCCGCGGCTGTCGACTATCCTGCGGTTGGATTCGAGCCCTTCGAGCTCCGCATCACAGGCGGCGAGGACTTCGCATCCGAACGATTCGAGGAACCTCTTTATTTTTTCGACTCTCTCCTTCGAGAAGTGGAAGACGTTCACCTCAACCTTCGCATCTACGAGCCTGGCGAGCTCGCACAGTTCTTTACCAGCCAGGACTGCCGCATTTCCGTTTACGGATATCACAGCGTGCTTCGCAAGCAGCATCATAGCCACGGCTACTTTCTCAGCCCTCAGCGCAAAGTCGTGCGACTTCTCGCCGAGCAGGTAATCGAATGCTTCCCCCCTACCGTGGGCTATCAGCCCCTGAATCGCCACTATCCCCTCTCTCATCCCCTCCACGAGCTTTTCTCTCTGAACAAGTGAGTGGTAGCGCGGGTGGGAGCGGGGTATCATTATAAAGCCTTTCGCCGTGTGGACATAAAAATCCTACATTCCGCAACTTTCTAAAGTTCCGCTGCGAGCGAAATTTATGGACGAGTTGGAAAGAATAAAAATGAAAAAGCTCCGTGAGATCATGGAGAAGATGAGTGTTGAAAAGGTATCGGCACCGATAAATGCCGACAGCAGAAACTTCAACGAGCTGCTCGCGAAGTACGAGAATGTCGTCGTGGATTTCTGGGCTGAGTGGTGCGCACCTTGCAGGATGATATCTCCGATCATCGAGCAGCTCGCGAAGGAGTACGAAGGAAGGGTCGTGTTCCTGAAGGTGAACACCGAGCAGAACCCGCAGCTCGCTGTCAGGTTCGGAGTTACGGCAATACCGACGCTCATATTCTTCAAGAGGAGCAAGCCCGTGGACAAGGTGGTAGGAGCCCTGCCGAAGTCCGAGCTGAAGAGGTGGATCGAAAGGAACCTCTAGACGAACATCTGCCTCGGCGGCTGCTTCGATGGCATCTTAACTTTTTCTACCGCTTTCAGCAAGTCCGAAGTGTCAACGTAATCTCTTCCGTCGGCTATAGCCTTGTGGAGGGCGGACTTTATAACCTTCTCAACGAGGTCCCGCCCGCTGAAGCCCTCGGTGTTCGTAGCCACGACTTCGAGCTGTGCCCTCACCTGCAGAGGGAAGTCGGCGAGGTTTCTTCGAAGTATTTCCAGCCTCTCCTCGTAGCTTGGAAGCTTGAACTCTATCTCCTCCTCGAACCTGCTCCTTATCGAAGGGTCCAGCAGCTCTATCCTGTTCGTAGCCGCTATTGTGCATATCCCCTCGTTGCTCTGAATCCCGTCGAGCTCGGTCAGCAGCGCGTTGACAACTTCTGATACGTCTCCCCTTAAGTCTTGATAGCTCCTGTCGAGTGCTATCGCGTCGAACTCGTCGAGGAAGACTATACAGGGCGCCAGACGACGAGCCCTGTCGTAGAGTTCGTGTATCCTCTTCGCACCGTCGCCGACGTGCTCGCCTATGAGCTTCGTGGACTTCACGGAGAGGAAAGGTCTCTTAGACTCGTTCGAAAGGGCTTTGGCTAACATCGTCTTACCGGTTCCCGGTGGACCGTGGAAGAGAACGTTGCGGGGAGCCCACTTCCCGAACCTCTCCGGACTCTTGAGAAACTCAAGTATGACCTTCGCCTTCTTCTTCGCCTCCTCCTGCCCCACGACGTCTTCGAGTTTTACGTCTCTTACTATCTCGGTCTCTATGACCTTCTGCTCCCCCTCGACGAGAATTATCGTCGAGTCTGAAATGTAACCAGCAGCGGGCTCAGCCTCGACGACCTCGAAGGCAAAATCCGGAAACATCCTCATGTCGAATAGGATCTTGCCCTTCTTCACGAACTCGCCCTTCCACTGCTCCTTCGCGTAGACGTCGAAGACCTTCTGGTTGTCCACCCTCGGGTACTCGTGGTAACTGGCTTTGAGCGGGTATCCGAGGGGCCTGAGTATTACGTACTTCAGCTCCCCGACGTCTTTCGCCATCTCGTTGTATTTTTCCTCGGCAGACTATTAAATCCTTTGCCAGATGTGACGTTATGAGACAGTACATATACTGTGACGCGTGTAAGGAGGAAACCCTTCACGAGCTCGTGAGGGAGGAGAAGAAGCTCTACCGCTGCACCGTGTGCGGAACGCACACGGTTTACTCCGCACCGAGGGAACTTGAGCTTAGGGCTGTGATAAGCAGGGGTTCCAGGTCGGAGGTCGGGAGGCTGAGGGTCAGAGTCGGCGAGCTGATAAGGAAGGGTGAGGAGTACATCGTGGAAACCGACGACGGTCACAGAATCGGCGAGGTAACTTCGATCGAGCTGAAGAAGGGTGTGAGGAGCGAGGCTGCGGTAGCAGAAGACGTAGCTACCGTTTGGCTGCGCGACGTAGGAGAGGTCATCGTGAAGTTCAGCCTGCACAAGAGGAGCGTGACGACGCCTTACAAGATGCTCGTCGACGGTGAAACGGAGTTCGAGGTTGGGGAAGTTCTGGAGATAGACGGCAAGAAGTTCAGAGTCCACAGGATCAAGCTGAAGGAGGGAGGGGTGCTAAGGAAAGTAGGCAGCAGGGCTAGGGCAAGGGATATCAAGAGGGTTTACGCGAAGTATGAGGGCAAGTAAACCCCTAAGGCTGAGGGACTTCGTCAGAGTTGGGAGCCTGTATTTCTCCGTGGTCGGGTACAGGAACGAAAGAGCCGTCAAGTGCTTCCTGCGATACGCTCCCGGAGACGGTGACAGAGTTAAGGACGGCGTACGCTACAAGAAGCTGAGCCACGAAGAAGCTGTGAACTACGCAGCAGCCAGGAAGTTCTTCGACGGGAGCGTGTTCAGAATACCGCACTCCGAGATAGACGAGGTCTTCAAACCCGAGGAAAGGTTACCCGAGGTCATGGACCCGGAAGTTAGAAAGGTCGTCGAGTTCTTCTCTCCGGAAGTGCCGCTCGATTCCATGGGAGTTACGGGTTCGCGCCTCATAGGCTTGAAGGGTGACGACAGCGACGTAGATTTCATCGTCTACGGTGAGCACTGGTTCAGGGCGAGGGAGATGCTGATTGTCGGAATCAGGAAGGGCAAGCTCAGCGAGCCGGACGAGGAGACTTGGGAGTTCATTTACAAAAAGAGGAGAGTTCCGCTGCCCTACGACGTGTTTCTGATCCACGAGAGGAGAAAGTACCACAGGGCTTTCGTGGGAAGCACTTACTTCGACCTCCTCTACGTCAGAGGTTACGGGGAGCTCGAAAGGGACATACCCGAGGAACCGGGGACGAAGCTGGGACTCGCAGAAGTCGTCGCCAGGGTCACCGACGACAGTTACGTGTTCGACTATCCCTCCTACTACCCGCTGGACTCGGGTTTCAAAGCCGTCCTCTGCTTCACCCACACCTACGCTGGACAGGCTTTGAGGGGGGAAAGAATATACGCGAGGGGAGTGGTCGAGGAGATAGATGGAGAGCGCTACTTAGTCGTCGGGACGAGCAGGGAAACGCAGGAAGAGTTCATAGTCTCCCTCGACCTCATCGAGCGTTCTCAGCTCAGTGGCGAGTTCGAGAGCTGGCTAAGAGGGCTGCCCCCTTTGCAACAGCGAGGTCGTCCCTGATACAGACCAAGCGGAATTCGAACTCCTCGTCGACGTATTTCCTCAGCCTCGCCTCCACGATTTCCCCGTTTAGTCTTCCGCCTATTCTGCCGCCGAGTGCTACGACCTCAGGGTCGAGGAGCATGACAGCGAAAGCTAAAGCCCTGCAAAACAGCTCAAAACCCAGAGTTGCATATACCCTGCCACTCTCAATCAGCCTCTTTGCATCCATGTACCTGCCGCCGAAGATGGCTTCAAGGTGCCCGGTTTTTCCGCAGCCGCAAACCCGTCTGTTGGCAGCGAAAGTGTGCCCGATCTCCCCGGCAAGACCATTTCCCCTGTAAAGTTCACCTTCCACGATTATACCGCTTCCAATGCCTGTTCCGACCGTTACTCCGAGCAGATTCTTCGCTCCCAGCTCCTTCGCAGCAAAGTAGGCGAAGCAGTTCGCATCGTTCTCGATTACGAACCTGTCGAAGTCCACCTTCGGCAGCGAGGCTATGTTGGGGGACTTCACGAACCTCCTTCCCTTTATCCACGCGGCGATACCTATTCCCACAGCTTCAGCTACGCTCGCGAGCTCTTCGAGCTTTCTTTCACTCAGCTCTTTCGTTTCGATGGTCTCCAGATACTTAAATTCGCCGTCGTAGGCTACGATGTCTGTGTTCGTTCCGCCAACGTCGATTCCGACTATCATCGCGCAGTCGCACTCAAGGTTATATTTTCGTATCGCGAACTAGTAGGCATGAGGAGGCTAACGATCGATGAAGGTGAGAAAGCCGTAAGGCTCGCGAGAAGGGCTATCGAAACTTACCTCGAAAGCAGAAAAGTTCTGAAGGAGAGGCTCGGAGGCGTCTTCGAGGAGAAAAGAGGAGTATTTACGACTCTGACAAAGCACGGTCAGCTCAGAGGTTGCATAGGCTTTCCGTATCCGATAAAGAGGCTGGACGAGGCTATAATAGAGTCGGCGATAGCCGCAGCCGTCGACGACCCGCGCTTCGAGCCTGTGAGGCTCAGCGAGATGGACGAGATAGAGGTCGAAGTTACCGTCCTGACGCCGCCCGAGAAGATAAACGCAAAGCCAAAAGACATGCCGAAGTTCGTGGAAATCGGGAGGCACGGGTTGATGGTCAGAATGGGTCCTTTCTCGGGGCTCCTGCTGCCGCAGGTTGCGGTAGAATACAACTTCGACGAGGTAGAGTTTCTGAGCGAGACTTGCATGAAAGCTGGGCTGCCTCCAGACTGCTGGCTGAGCGGAGCCGAAGTTTACCGATTCGAGGGGCAGATATTCAAGGAAGTGGAACCCCGCGGAAAGGTGGTGGAGGTCGATCTCAAGAGCTGCAAGTTATGAGGCTGAAAAGCCCGGCAGTCTCTCCTGAATCTCCCTGAACTTCCTGCTGGAAAGCAAGTAGTACCTCTCGGCTTCGCCGAACTCCTTCATCTCCCTCTTGAGGTCACCCATGTGCCTGAGAGCAGCCGCTACGAACTGCGCAAAGGTCGAGTCGCTCTTTTCGAGCTCCTCAAATATCTCAAGCGCCTCCCTCAGCTTGCTTTCGGCTTCGCCGAACCTCGCAACCCTGCGTAGATACACGGCGTAGTTGCTGAGCAGCACAGCCAGCCCGAACTTTGCACTAGCCTCGCTCTCGACGAGTTTTCTGTATACCTCCTCCGCCTCCCTGTAGCACGACTCGGCGCTCTCGAAGTCTCCGAGCTTCACGTAAATCTCCGCAGCGCTGGTTAGCGTTTCGGCGAGCTTTTCGAAGTCTCCGAGTTTTCTGAACGTCTCGATAGCCTCCTCGACCTTCACCTTCGCGTCTGCGAACCTCTCCTGCTCGTAGTAAATTGCCGACAGCTCCTTCTCAACCTCAGCCAGTGCTTCCTCGTCTCCCATCTCCTCGCAGATCCTCTCAGCCTCGATGAGCATTCTCTCCGCTCTCTCCTTCATGTTCATCAGCGTCAGAGCTCTCGCGGCGTTTATCATGAGCTTGGGAGCTATCGACATCATTCCGAGCTCCTTCGCGAGTTTAACGCCGTTGATCGAGGCTAGGACGCACGAGACGAGAGACCTGTTGTCGTGCTCCTTGGAGCACTCGATCGATGTATTCACGAAGTGAACGATGAGCGCGAGGTCCCTCCACAAACCCCCCACATCTTTCAGAACCTCGGGCTTTTTGATCGAGCTCTCGACCACACTCCTTACATCTTCGGGAGCGCTTCTGATTAGCAGTTCGAAGGCTTCTCCAACCTTTTCTTCCCTGAGCAGCCTCTCGATTTCCCGAACGAGTTCCATATTGCGCTTTGGAAATTGAGCTTAAAAAGGTTTTTAGAACTCCACGGCTGGCTTTGGAACCTTGGGGTGAAAGATGTAGTCGTAGCAAGTCCCCTTGGCTTCTCTTATCCTCATCCAATCGATTAGATCGGAGAACTTTCCACCAGCGAGCCCGTCAGCTACTACGGCGTATCCCTGAGCTGTTTCCTTCGTTATTTTCGCACCTTCCAGCGTTCCGAGCTTCCTGACTTCCGCGTACTTCGACAGTCTGTCCTCCAACTCCTTCCGAACTTCTCTGAACCTCGTGAGCCTTCCGGAAAGCAGGATCTCTCTGGGCTTCACCGGGCTCGCAGCAACGGCTTTCTCGACCCCCTCGAACATGGCTTCCCACGCAACCCTAGCCTTTCCGTCCCGCTCCTCCACGAACTCCTCAAGGCTGCTAACTCCGGCGATTGATGCGCAGCCCCCGACGAATATGTCGGCTTTTTCCCAGTTCTTCGCCAGCTGAACGACCTCCTGATCGGCGTAGCCCATCGTCAGGAACCCGGGTCCGAGCATCGTCGTTCCCCCGAAGCCGTCAACTATTCTTCCCCCCTCCACGCTGATCACGGCGTTGTAGCCGAAACCCATCTCGACGAGCACGAGCGAAACTTCTCCGTAATTCAGCTTCAGCCTGCGGGATTGATCGTAGACGGCAAGAACCGTTACTGCCATCTTGTCTGCCGTTCCCATGTCGACCTTGTTCAGCTTCCTGTGCAGCGGGACGGTCGGCAGGTTCACGACGCCGGGTATGAAGACGGCTGGCAGGTTTCTCCTCCTCATCTCCACTATCGTCCTCGCCATTGCGCGGTAGATGTTTGCACCCACAAAGCCCTTCTCAACAGCTTTTTCGATTTCTTCCCTGCTCGTCATGAGTATGTAGGTATAGTACCAGTCTTCGAGTCTCTCCAGAGGTATCGAGTCGAGTCTCCGGACCTCTACACCGTATCCCGACGGAGCAGCTATCAGGTCGGCTTCAAATTCGCCAATCGCTTCAATCAGAATTTCCGGATTTTCGGCGACTTCGACCGTCTCCAGAGACCTCTCAAATACAACTTTCCCGTCTTCTAGTCCGCAGAGGTCCATACTCTTGGTCCCCGGATCGATGCCCAGCGCCCGAACCATGTTTCATCTTGCTGTTTTATTTT
>JBEVCD010000043.1:19545-20672 GCA_040514265.1 Archaeoglobaceae archaeon
ACCAACACTCTCTGTAACCATGTGCTGTTTTCCAGCGGACGGTGAAGTTTATAAGCTCTGTATCGAAGAGTCATCGAGCGGGGGTTGCCGAGTGGCCAAAGGCGGGGGACTCAAGATCCCCTCCCGTAGGGGTTCGAGGGTTCGAATCCCTCCCCCCGCATGTCGCCACGCACGGTAAGCGGCTAAAAACTCCGCAAGAAGTCTGTTCGTCAGCCTGCTGACGTCGAAGCCCTCGGACTCCAGCTCAGCAACGATATCGGCATCGAATATAATTGTCCGTTTTGTTTTCCGCTGCTCGTTAACGCTCTCTCCGCCCGGAGTGTCCCCTGACATGAGCGCTGTTAGAGCTGAGAGGGTTTGAAGCTCTAGCAGTTCTGCACAGCACAAGATAGCGCCATCCGCAGACTGCGAGAAAGATCCTCGACGAATTCAACGAGAGGGGTTTGACATAACTCTACCAGATTCGATCCCCCTTCATCGGTGCTGGACAGCAGGTCTAAAAAATTTATGCTATCGCTTAGAATTCTTGGGATCATGAGGTTGAGGACCAAATTGCTCAAAGAGGAAGACAGATACCGGGGAATTGTCAGATTAGGTAAGGATCTAAGATTTAGGCCGAAGAACTATATTGCCATCACCGGTAAGAGGAAAACTGCGGCAAGAGTTTGGATCGAAAGAAGCAGAGAATTCGTCTGGATCGACGAGATTACTGCTAAGAACGCCAAAGTCTCGATCGGAGACACAGTCAAAATTGAGAAAATAGAGCCTAGACAAGCCAAGCTCATCGTCCTCTCTGGTGAAGATCCTTCGAACGTCTTCTGGCCACCGAGCTTAGCTTCGAAACTGCTAAAGGAGACTCTGGTGGGAAGAGTAGCTACGGGCGGCGATCTACTGGCTTTAAAAACTCCGCTTGGTCTGGCAGTCTACGAAGTTATCGAAACGAATCCGGATGGCTTCGTCGTCGTGGCTGAAGACACGGATTTGGAATTCTTCTAAAGATTTTGAGTGGGCTCGCCCGGATTCGAACCGGGGACCTCCGCCGTGTGAGGGCGGCGTCATAACCGCTAGACCACGAGCCCTCTAAGGTGTTCTTCGCTCGAATTTTTAAGTTTATCTCTCGACGTTAG
>JBEVCD010000044.1:0-20397 GCA_040514265.1 Archaeoglobaceae archaeon
CTCGGAATAGAGCCGCCAAAAGGTGTTCTCCTCTACGGTCCTCCGGGAACGGGTAAGACGCTGATAGCAAAAGCCGTAGCAAACGAGATAGGGGCGAACTTCTACACGATAAACGGTCCGGAGATAATGAGCAAGTTCTACGGCGAGAGCGAGCAGAGGTTGCGTGAGATATTCGAGGAAGCGAAGCAGAACGCGCCGTCGATAATCTTCATCGACGAGATAGATTCTATCGCTCCGAGGCGGGAAGACGTTACCGGAGAGGTCGAGCGCAGGGTAGTGGCTCAGCTGCTAACGCTGATGGACGGTCTCGAAGAGAGGGGACAGGTGATAGTCATAGGCGCCACGAACAGGATCGACGCTGTCGATCCAGCCCTCCGCCGTCCGGGGAGGTTCGACAGGGAGATAGAGATAGGAGTCCCCGACAGGGAGGGTCGCTTCGAGATCTTCCAGATCCACACGAGGAACATGCCCCTGGAGCCAAAGTACAGCAGGGAGTTCGTCCTTGAGGCTCTTGAGTCCATGATGAAGACAGTCGAAGATGTCACGCTACTCAGAAACCTTGAGTTCGTTTACGAGGAGGTCAAGGAAGCCGAAAAGGAGGAGGAGGTCAGGGCTATTGTGAAGAATCTGCTGAGCGAGGAGCTCGTCAGCGAGCTTGAGAACCACATCGTGAAGGCTATGCTCCGCAGCCTCGCCGACCAGACGCACGGATTCGTCGGAGCGGACATAGAGGCACTCTGCAAGGAGGCTGCGATGAAAGCCCTCCGTCGCTACCTGCCGAAGATCGATCTCAACGCCGAGGAGATACCCTTCGAGCTGATAGAGTCGATGAAGGTTACGTGGGAGGACTTCATGGAAGCTCTTAAGGAAATAGAGCCGTCAGCGATGAGAGAGGTCCTCGTGGAGATCCCGAAGGTAACGTGGGACGACGTCGGTGGACTTGAGGACGTTAAGAGGGAAATAATAGAGGCTGTGGAGTGGCCGCTGAAGTATCCGGAGAAGTTCAAGAAGTTCGGAATAAAGCCGCCAAAAGGTGTTCTCCTCTACGGTCCTCCGGGAACGGGTAAGACGCTGATAGCAAAAGCCGTAGCAAACGAATGCAACGCGAACTTCATAAGCGTGAAGGGCAGTGAGCTGCTGAGCAAGTGGTTAGGAGAGAGTGAAAAAGCGGTAAGAAGGATATTCAGGAAAGCCCGCCAGGTTGCGCCGTGCATAATCTTCTTCGACGAGATAGACGCCATAGCCCAGATGAGGGGGATCGACGAAGGTAGCAGAGCTGTCGAAAGAGTTCTGAACCAGCTGCTCACCGAAATGGACGGGCTCGAAGAGCTGCAAGGAGTCATAGTGATAGGCGCTACGAACAGACCCGACATCCTGGATCCGGCACTTCTGCGTCCGGGACGCTTCGACAGGCTCGTCTACGTCCGCCCGCCGGACAAGAAGAGCAGGCTGGCTATATTCAAGATTCACACGAGGAACATGCCTCTGGCTGAGGACGTTGACCTCGAAGCGCTGGCTGAGATGACGGAGGGTTACGTCGGAGCGGACATAGAAGCTGTTTGCAGGGAAGCTGTGATGCTGGCGATGCGCGAGAACATCGACGCGGAGAAGGTCGAGATGAGGCACTTCCTCGAAGCTCTGAAGAAGGTCAAGCCGAGCGTCAATGAAGCTATGCTGAGCTTCTACGAGCGCTTCGAAGAGAGGATGCGCTCTGAGAAAATGAAGATCGCGAAATCGCCGTTCATCGGCTACGGCTGATCTTTTTTACTTCCTCCACTATTTTCGGCAGAACCTCCCCGGCTTTGGCGTGTATCACGACGTCGAAAATGCCGTCAGCGTGCGTGGGTTCGGCGTTCACGATTATCATCTTCGCCCCGCTGCTCTTGGCTATGAAAGGTATTTCGGCAGCAGGGTAAACGACCAGACTTGATCCGACTACCAGACAAGCGTCGCAGCGCCTCGCCTCTTCCATCGCCTCAAGCAGAACCCTCCGCGGCAGAGGCTCGCCGAAGAGAACAACGGTCGGCTTCACGTAGTAGCTTCCGCAGCGCTTGCACCTCGGAACCTCTCCCTTTTCGAGTTCCGGCAGGACGTCGCTCCACTCATGCCTTTCTCCGCAGTCCAGACATTCGAGCCTTTCGAGGCTTCCGTGGAGTTCGAGGACTCTCTTGCTTCCAGCCCTCTGATGCAGCGCATCTACGTTCTGCGTTATTACGGCTCTGACTATCCCCATCCTCTCGAGCTCCGCTATCGCGTAGTGTGCAGGATTCGGTTCGGCTGTAACCTTCCCCATGAGCTCCCTCGAAAACTCCCAGAACGCTCGCGGGTTTCTGCGGAAGCCCGAGATCGAGGCGACCTCCTCCGGGTCGTACTTCGTCCAAAGTCCTCCGGCTCCACGAAACGTCGGAATTCCGCTTTCTGCCGATATCCCGGCTCCCGTGAAGACTATTGCGTGCTTCGAGTTCGCGAGGATTTCGGCGGCTCTCCTAATTTTCTCTTCTAGCATAAGAATATCTGGCGAAGAAAAGTTTTTACGGTTTCGGAAGTCTCAGCTCGAAGACAGTACCGCTCGGCACGTTGTCGCGAACGTCCACGCTACCGCCGAGAATCTCCACGAGCTTTTTGACTATGTAAAGTCCCAAACCACTCCCACCGCCGCCGCTAAAACCTTCCTCGAAAATCCTCCGCTTCAGCTCATCGGGAATGCCTTTCCCGGTGTCGGAAACTCTAAGAATACCCCAGCGATCGTTCGCCGTTACTTCAACCTTCACGCCCGTTTTGCCATGCTTTAAAGCGTTGTCTACGAGGTTCGTGACGATGGTGACGAGAGCGTCGTTCGCCAGAACTTCCACAGCTCTCCCATCGAACTTCACACCGAACGATTCCGCCACGTCCCTCGCAACCTCGTCGAGTCTTACGACTTTGAGCTCCCCTAACGCGCTTTCGAGGTCTCTGGAGACGCTTATCAACCTCGCAATGTAGTCGCATCTGTCGAGGGCTCTTTCGAGAAGACTGTCATCGCCCTCCATTGCCGCTTCTATCGCCAGCCTTATCGCCGTGAGAGCGTTCGCGACATCGTGGCGGAGCATCTTGTTCACGAGCTTCATGTACTCCTCCCTCATCTCGAGCATCTTGCTCGTCTCGTAGAGCTGCGTAGTTTCGATAGCCGTGGCTGCCACCGCGGGTTTCCCTCTGTAAAGTATTCTCGAAGGTCTTACGGTAACATGCTTGACCTTCCCGCTCTTCGCCACTATTCTGAAGCCGTAGGTTTCTGGTCCTCTCTTCCCAGCTAACCTTTCCGCCAACCTCTTCGCCACAAGCTCCCGATCTTCCGGGTGCACGAGCTGCAGCGGGTTCATTTTGAGGAGCTCGTCTTTCGAGTATTCGGCGATCTCTTCGGCGGCTCTGTTCACGTAGATGAACCCATTCTCGTCGACTATGTAAACAGCTGCCAGACTTTCCTCGATGAGCGAGCGGTGAAACTCCTCGCTCTGCTTGAGTTCCTCCTCAAGCAGCTTCATTCTGGTCACGTCTATCCAGTTTCCGAGGATGAGGTCGCCGAACTGCTTGCAGAATCCCCAGGCCCACCTGACCTTCCCGTCCTTCCTGACGTACCTGAGCTCGTAAAATTTGATCTTACCCGACAAAGCTTCTCTAACTATTTCCATAACCTTAGGCCGGTCTTCTGGATAGACGAGGTCGGTGACCCTCATTTTGAGCAGCTCGTCCCTGCTGTATTTCGTAGCTCTCTCGACCACTTCGTTGACGTAGAGTATCCTGAGGTTTCTATCGTGGACGTATATCCCCGCAAGGCTCTCGTCCGCGATCTTCTTGAAGTCCAGCTCCATGCGACATCATGACTGAAAAAAGTAAAAATTTTGCGGTAACAGCTCAGACTGCTAAGCTCGCATTGGCGTAAGCAGAATCGTGAGGTGCTGGAGATTCTCGACAGGATCTCCGCTAAACGTCTAAATCCGCTACGAGTATAGTGTGGTCGCTCGGCTTTTCGGCGAGCCTCGGCTTCATGTCGACGTAGCAGTCGATCGATCTCTCGGCTAAGGGCTTGGAGACGTTTATCGAGTCCACCCTCCAGCCGAGTCCCCTCTCTATCGCGTTCTTCACGCGGTAGTCGTAGAACGTATAGATCCTCTCGTTCGGGTGGTGTTTCCTGAGTAAGTCGACGAAACCGAGCTCAAGAATCCTTTTGTAAGCCTTCCTCGCAGCCTCGTGGAAGCAGACGTGGTTTTTAAGTTTCTCCGGACTGTGGACATCTATCGGCTCCGGAGCCACGTTCATGTCCCCGCACCACGCCACGTAACCGCTGAGATCGACGTTTCTTTCGAAGTACTTCCGCAACCTTTCGAGCCACTGGAGCTTGTACGCGTACTTCTCGCTGTCTATCCTGTAGCCCTGCGGGACGTAGGTGTTCACGACGGTTATCCCCGCTATTTCAGCCCTGACCAGCCTGTCCTCATCCCTCGGCTCCGTGTCGAGTCCGAAGCTGACGTTTTTGGGCTCCTCAAGCGACGCTATAGCGACTCCGTTTCTACCCTTCGAACCGTAGAATACGACGTGGTAACCTATGCGGTGAAACTCCGCCTCGGGAAACCTCCTGTTTTCGACCTTCGTCTCCTGCATGCAGAAAACGTCGGGCCTGTGCTCCTTCAGCCATGGTATGACGATGTGCAGACGCTGCCTTATTGAGTTCACGTTGTACGTGGCTATTCTGAACATGCCTGCAGTTCAGGTGGTGAAACCTTAAGCCTTTCCCATGCTCCAATTTTTAAACACCACAGCTACGCTGAACATGGACCTCTGGAGCTTCGTGAAGGAGTACTACATAGACTCGATCGTGTACAAGGAGGGCTACAACGTAGTCAATACGCTGACGTGGGCAGCAATCCTGCTCATAGCCATCGTCCTTCTCTACAGATTTCTCAGTAAAAGGCTGAATTTCGACTCTCGCTTCTTTATAGCAATGCTCCCCTTCGTGATCTTTGGCTCCTCGTTGCGAATCGTCGAAGACGCGGGCTTCGTCAAGCCACCCATCTCCTACTTTCTCATGACCCCGTTCATATACATCCTGACGTTCGCGGTCGCATTTCCGATGCTGCTGCTGTCGCTGAGGACAAAAAACTACCACCGGGTGTGTTTCGCCGTTGGTGCAGCCATGTCCGCAGCCGTTCTGGCGTTCCTGCTCGCGAACCTAGAAGTCGAGAACCCCTGGGTTCTGCCGCTCTCATCGGCTTCCGCTTTCGCCCTATCGATGCTATACTTCGCAACTACTAGGAGCTCGCTAAACTCAGCAGTCGTCTTTGCGCACATGCTCGACGGCTTTTCGAGCTACATCGGCGTAAAGTTCCTCGGCTACTGGGAGCTTCACGTGCTTCCGAGGTTTCTGATAGAGAACTTCGGCGCTGAGGTTCTGCCCGTGGCGAAGCTAGCAGCGATAATCGTGGTGCTTTACGCGATAGACAGAGGTGGAGACGAGGAAAACTTTAAGAACTTTCTCAAGTTCGCACTTCTGGTGCTCGGACTGGCACCCGGGATCAGGAATTCGCTGCGCATGACCTTCGGAGTATGATCACGCTGCTGACGGACTTCGGCGATTACTATCCGGGAGTAATGAAGGGTGTGATCCTCAGGATAAACCCCGAAGCCAGGATAGTCGACATAAGCCACAGCGTCGAACCGCAAAACGTCCTACAAGGGGCTTTCCTTCTCTACCACGCCTACAGATTCTTTCCACCATCAATCCACGTCGCCGTCGTCGATCCCGGCGTCGGCAGCGAGAGGAAGGCTTTAGCCGTCTTCTGCAGAAACCACATATTCGTAGCTCCCGACAATGGCATATGCTACCCGGCGGCAAAAGAGGACGGGATAGTGAAGATCTGCAGAATAGACGAGTCGATTTCCGAGCTTGTCGGTGAGCTCTCGACCACCTTCCACGGTCGCGACGTCTTCGCCCCGGCTGCAGCGCTGATATCGCTCGGGAGGCGAGACTACCTCGAAGAGGTCGACGAAATGGTAAAGCTCGAACTTTACAACTTCGAGGTTGGCGAAGTTGTTCGATGCAAGGTCGTTTACATCGACAGGTTCGGCAACATCGTCACGAACCTGCCCAAAGAGTTTGCGAGAGCCAAGGGTTATATCTGCAGCGGAATAGTGTTTCCGATGGTAAGAACCTACAGCGACGTGCCTAGGGGGGAACCTCTCTCGCTGATAGGGAGCTTCAACACACTCGAACTTAGCGTGAGGGATGGAAGCGCTGCCGAGGTTCTCGGAGTAAAGAAGGGCGGTATAGATCTGGAACTGGAGGTGCTGAAATGAACGAGAAAATCATCGCCAAAATGATAGAGTCCGTGAACAGGCACATGGCGGAGAAGACGAGAAGTCTAAAGGAGATGCTCGCCGAGGAATATCCAACGATAAGGGCGAAGGACGGAAACGAGTACTACGTCGAAAAGAGTGAGCTCGAATTCATAGCAGCTCACGTCGACGAGATCGACTGGGAAAAGTTCAGGATTCCGATAATTCTCGAAATGAACGACATAGGCGGAGAAAGGGTCGTTTACGTGCGCGACAGGCTGCACGCGGAGTTCATAAAGAGGGCGTTCGGCTTCGACCGCTTCGTTCAGGGAGCTTTGATGCTCTACATGTACGAGGTGCCGGAGATCAGGAAAAAGCTGCGCACAGCAAGCCAGATCATATTCCGCGTATCATTAAAATAATTATCAGCTTTTTAAAACACGAAAATCTCCTAATTAAAAGCAGCATTTTTACGTGGATTCCGCTAAAATTTTAAGTTCTCGGGGAAGTTTGCATAGATGTTCAAGAAGTTACTCTTCGTGCTCCTGATTGTTGCAGCGATAGTTTTCGTCGCTCTGAATATCGAGGGCTCGCGGGTTGAGAAGGTTCTGATCTGGGAGAACGGAAGGGAGAGAGTCGCCGATAACAGGTATGCAGAGAAGCTCATCGAAGTACTCGAAGCCGTAGAAGTTCGAAAGACTTGCTCAGTTTCCGACGATGTCGCTAAACAGAGGGCTGTGGAGGTTGTATTTACTAAGCCCGTTGACCTGGGTAAAATGCACGGAGTTACGTCAGCACTCTTCGTCCTCGGAGGCGAATTCAGGGGGCTCGTGATTACCAGAAGCGTCGACGGAGTGCAATGCTGGTCCTTCGAGAGCGAGGAGGTCGAGAGGCTGGTATTCGGATACAGCGTGGGGGACTGCTTAACGCTCAGAACGGGGAAGTCCTTCGAATACGACGAAAGGACAGGAACTCTCGTCGCATATGTGAGCATCAACTGCTGCGGAGTTGACGTTACGGTCGAAGAGGAGAACGGCAGGTTTAGGATAGTCGAGAGGCAGTACGGAGAACTCTGCAGGTGCGAGTGCCTGAGGAAGGTTGTTATATACGATGTCCCGATCGGTGCGAGGGTGGAGTTTGTTGATATATGGGGAGATGTTCACGTTCTAGTTCCGAGTGTGAACTTAGCCGGCTTCTGCGGCTGGTCGACCTACGGCGAGTGCAGCAGCGATGACGACTGCGTTACCGACGGATGTTCCGGGCAGATATGCAGGTCGAGGTTCGAGGAGCCGGTGGTATCTACATGCGAGTGGTTCGACTGTCACGATGCTGCGAAGCACGGCGTTGGGTGTGGATGCGTCGACGGTAGATGTCAGTGGACGCTACCGTAAGCCTAAACATGCTCCGGGCAGAAGGTTAAATAACAGTCGCGACAAAGTTCGGCGATGAAGGTCAGGCTGGAAGAGCTCAGATTCGGAACGGAGCTGATAAAGAGGGGATTCGCGAAGATGCAGAAGGGTGGAGTGATAATGGACGTCACCAACGCTGAACAGGCGATTATAGCCGAAGAAGCCGGAGCTGTGGCAGTGATGGCTCTCCACAAGGTTCCCGCAGACATAAGAGCAGCTGGCGGAGTTGCGAGGATGGCGGATCCGAAGAAGATCCAGGAGATAATGGATGCCGTCACGATACCCGTGATGGCTAAGTGTCGCATCGGACACGTTGCGGAGGCGAGGGCACTTGAGGCACTCGGAGTGGACATGATAGACGAGAGCGAGGTTCTAACTCCCGCTGACGTCTTCTTCCACATAGACAAGAGGAAGTTCACGGTGCCGTTCGTTTGCGGAGCCAGAAATCTGGGAGAAGCGGTGCGCAGGATATGGGAAGGGGCGGCGATGATAAGAACGAAGGGCGAAGCCGGAACGGGTAACGTGGTCGAGGCTGTCAAGCACATGAGACTCATGAACAGAGCTATCGAGGAGCTGAAGCTCCTGAGTGACGAGCAGATCTACAGCGTTGCGAAGAGGTATGCGATGCGATACGCAGATTTAGCTTCGCAGGTAAAAAGCGAAATGGGGCTGGGCGAGGTGAGCGAGAAGGACGTTGTCTACGAGGAGTACACGCTGGGCGAAATAGTGGAGGGTATCTACGATATTCTGAAAGAGGTTCAGAAACTCGGAAGGCTGCCGGTCGTGAACTTCGCAGCCGGCGGAATTGCGACTCCAGCCGATGCCGCTCTGATGATGCAGCTCGGAGCCGACGGCGTTTTCGTGGGCAGTGGAATATTCAAGTCTTCGAACCCGCCGGAGTTTGCGAGAGCCATAGTTGAAGCTGTTCAGCATTACGACGAGCCTGAAGTCGTAGCGGAAGTTTCCAAGGGTCTTGGCGAACCGATGAGGGGTCTGGACGTTTTCAAGCTCAGCGAGAGGCTGCAGGAGAGAGGAGTGTAATGCTCGTATCCGTCGTCGGAGTTCAGGGGGACGTCGAGGAGCACGTGGTAGCGACAAAGAAAGCGATGGAAAAGCTTGGAATAGACGGCAAGGTAGTTGCGACGCGAAGGAGGGGTGTTGTTTCGAAGAGTGACGCGGTGATAATTCCCGGCGGGGAGAGCACGACAATAAGCAGGCTCATCTTTAGAGACTCCATAGCGGGCGAGATTCTGGAACTCGCAGCCAGCGAGCGTCCGATAATGGGAACCTGTGCCGGGCTGATTCTGCTGGCGAAGCACGGGGACGAGCAGGTTGAGAGGACGAAGACGAAGCTCCTCGGCTTGCTCGACGTGCGGGTGAAGAGGAACGCCTTCGGAAGACAGAGGGAGAGCTTTCAGGTCAAGCTGAATGTAAAATACATCGGCGAGTTCGATGCCGTCTTCATAAGGGCTCCGGTCGTGACGGAAGTCGGAGAGGGCGTCGAAGTTCTGGCGACGTTCGAAGATTACATCGTAGCTGTGAAGCAGCGTAACATTTTGGGCTTAGCCTTCCACCCGGAGCTGACTGACGATACAAGGGTTCACGAGTTCTTTCTGTCACTGGTTTAGACACCTCTTAATGGCTACGGGCACCTTCTCTATCAGCTGCGTCGCCGTGTAGTTGTAGCCGAGCTCCTCGAAGCAGAGGTCGCCCGCGTAACCGTTTACGAAAGCTGCCGCGCACGCCGCGTGGAAGGCGTCGTCGTTGCAGAGGAGAGCTGCGGCTATTCCGGCGAGCACGTCGCCGGTGCCGCCTACAGTCATGCCGGCGTTGCCGCTCCTGTTCACCTTTACCCTCTCGCCGTCGCTTATCACGTCCTCCCTACCCTTGAGCAGTATGACGCTGCCCGAACTCCTCGCAGCCTTTCTGACGTCGACGTCGCCGAAAACGCGTCTGAATTCCCCGGCGTGCGGCGTCATGATGCACTCTACGCCCTCCGGAACCTTCGAAACTATTGCCTGAGCGTCGAGGACCGCTTTTTTGCAGCTCTTAAGCAGCTCCTCCACAACCTCCGCGAACTCCTCGTTTTCGCCGACCCCCATACCCATCGCGACCACGTGATGCTTGGCTGCGAGTCTTTCAAGCTCCTCAACGTGTCTGAGCGAGACCGAATCTCCGCTGACGCTCCTTACGATCAGGTTGGGGCTGAAGGAGGCTACGACACTCCTTATACTCTCAGGGACCACCGTCGTCACTATGTCCGCCCCGGCTGCGTAGGCTGCGAGACTCGTCAAAGCCGGTGCACCCGTATACTCTCCGCCACCGATTACGAGGACTCTCCCGTGCATACCCTTGTGAGCACCCTCGAAGCGTCTGTAGCTCGCGGCAACGTCGCCGGGTCCGCAGAGCCTCTCGATACCCTCCGGAATTCCTATGTCCGCGACTACGAGCTCGCCGCAGAGTTCAGCAGCTTTCAGAAGCCCGGGCTTCGGCTTGTGAAACGTTACCGTCACGTCAGCTTTGACAGCTTTCACGAATTCACCCGTGTCGGCGTTTAAACCGCTCGGAACGTCTACAGCTACCACGAAGGCTCCGCTGTCGTTTATGGAGTCTATGGCACTCGCCACAGGCTCTCGTGGTGCTCCGGTTAAGCCCGTCCCGAGCATTCCGTCGATCACGACGTCGCCGAAGTTATCCGGAATCCCCTCTCTAATCTCAAAACCCGCCCTCTCGAGAACTTCGAGGTTTGCCTTAGCCTCTCTGCTTCTGACATCTCTCTTCCTCCCGACGACGTAGACGTCGACTTCGAAGCCCTTCAGATGTCTGGCAGCCACGAAAGCGTCCCCGCCGTTGTTACCGGTGCCAGCAAGAACCGTAACTTTGCAGGGTTCGAAACGCTTTCTGACCTCTTCAGCCACCGCCCTTCCAGCGTTCTCCATTAGCTGGAGCCTGCTTAGCCCGTAGAACTCGCAGTTAGTGTCGACGATGAACATGTCCCTCGAAGTTATCGTTTCCATGCCGCGACTCTCTGAAGTCTTAAATAACTCCATCGGTAGTTTGTTCATGCTTCCAGAGGACGTATACGCGATCATAGAAGAGCACAACCGGATGATGAGGGACTCGATCCCGCTCATAGCGAGCGAGAACGTGACGAGCTTAGCGGTGAGGTGGTGCTACATCTCGGACTTCGGACACAGGTATGCGGAGGGAAGGGTGGGCAGCAGGTACTACGAAGGGTGCAGGTATATCGACGAGGTCGAGAAGATGGCTGTAGAACTGACGAAGAAGCTGTTTGAGGCAGAACATGTGAACGTTCAGCCGATAAGCGGGGTCGTGGCAAACATTGCGGCTTTCTTTGCACTTACGGAGGTAGGAGACGCGATAATGAGCATATCCGTTCCGTGCGGAGGACATATAAGTCACGACAGGATATCCGCAGCGGGGTTGCGAGGACTCGAAGTCCACTACTACCCCTTCGATGTCGAAAACATGAACATAGATGTGGCAGAGACGGAGAAGCTCGCGAAGAGGGTCGAACCGAAGCTGTTCGTTCTGGGTTCGAGCCTCATACTCTTCCCGCAGCCCGTTAGAGAGATCAAGCAGATAGCCGACGAGCTCGGAGCCTACGTCATGTTCGACGCTAGCCACGTGCTCGGGCTGATAGCCGGAAGAGCTTTTCCCAATCCGCTCAAGGACGGAGCCGACGTCGTAACCGGCTCGACGCACAAGACTTTCTTCGGTCCGCAGAGGGCGTTGATCCTAAGCAGAAGAGAGCTGGCTGAGAGAGTCGACAGAGCCGTATTTCCCGGCGTCGTGAGCAACCACCACCTCAACACGTTAGCCGGCTACGTTGTGGCTGCGATGGAGATGCTCAAATTCGGCGAAGCCTACGCGAAGCAGGTCGTAAGAAACGCGAAGACCCTCGCGGAGAGCCTCTACGAGCTCGGCTTCAGGGTTCTCGGCGAGGCTAGGGGGTTCACGGAGACTCACCAGGTAGCTGTAGACGTCAGGGAGTTCGGGGGCGGCGATGCTGTTTCGAAGAAGCTCGAGGAAGCTGGAATAATCCTCAACAAGAACCTCCTTCCGTGGGATAAAACGAGCGACGCTGCGAACCCATCGGGGATAAGGATCGGCGTTCAGGAAGTTACCAGGCTTGGGATGAAGGAGAACGAGATGGCGAGGATCGCGGAGTTCATAAACGACGTGCTGAGGGGTCGCAGGAGTGTGAGAGAAGTGAGGGAGGAAGTCAGAGAGTTCAAGAGGGAGTTCAACACGGTCAAGTACACCTTCCGCGAGTGCGAAGCTTACTCGCTGCCGGAGCTATGAGCAGGAAGCTCATAGAGGAGCTGAATCCGAAACTCTACGAGAGGCTCAGACTGATAGACGACAGTGACGAGTTCTTCGAGTATCTGGCAAAGCCGGTAAAGCCGAGTATTCGCGTTAACACGCTGAAGGCGAGCGTGGAGTACGTAGCCGAGAGACTTTCGGACTACATAGTCGGCAAGGTTCCGTGGTGCAGGGAGGGTTTCTACCTCTCAACCGACGAGTTCGGAGGGATTCCGGAGCACGCTTTGGGTGTGATATTCTCGCAGGAGGCGGCTTCGATGATACCACCGCTGGTCATGGACCTCAAACCTGGGATGAAGGTTCTCGACATAGCGGCAGCTCCGGGAGCCAAAACCACGCAGATAGCCCAGTACATGGAGAACGAGGGTTGCATCGTTGCGAACGATGTGAAGTACGAGAGGGTGAACATACTCCAGTCCAACCTGCAACGCTGCGGAGTGCTGATAGCGACGGTGACGATGAAAGACGGCAGGTACTTCAAGAGGTTCGCGAACACGTTCGATGCCGTTCTTGTTGACGCACCGTGCAGCAACGTAGGGATGATAAGAAAGAACTTCAGACACGCCAGGCTCTGGAGGCTGAGGGAAGTTTACGCGCTGTCGAGACTTCAGAAGGAGCTCCTTTACGCCGCATATGTCGCTGCAAAACCCGGAGCCACGATAGTCTACTCAACATGT
The DNA here is from genome assembly GCA_040514265.1 of Archaeoglobaceae archaeon. Lineage (GTDB taxonomy): Archaea > Halobacteriota > Archaeoglobi > Archaeoglobales > Archaeoglobaceae > WYZ-LMO2. The sequence continues at coordinate 12,743 of JBEVCD010000044.1, forward strand.
ACTACCGATCCACTGGAAAACGAGGAGGTCATCGATTACATTCTGAAGAATGCGGAGGTTGAGGTTGAGAGAATAGATCTGCCCGTAAAGGGGAGGGAACCGATAGTGGAGTTCGAAGGAAAGGTTTACGACGAGGAGGTGAGGAAGTGTCTCCGGATACACCCGCAGGACAACGACAGCGAGGCTTTCTTCGTTGCGAAACTGAGAAAATTAGAGAGCTGCTGAGGAAACAGTTCGGAGCCGACGTCGATCTGAAGTTCTACGTAGGCGGAAAGGGAAGGGTTTACGCGTACAAAGACTGCGAGTTCGAAGGAAGGAAGGGGATATACTTCGGCACGCTTGAGAAGAACGGTGTCAGGCTCTCGATAGAAGGAAGCTTCATAGTCGGGAGAATCGCAGAAAAGAACGTCGTTGAAGTCGACGATGCGACAGCGCTGAAGTGGCTGAGGGGCGAAGACCTGAGCGTGGACGAGGGCATGAGGGGCTACTACATCCTAAAGTGGGGGGAGTACTTTCTGGGCTGCGGAAAAGCTGCTAACGGAGTTCTAAGGAACTACGTTCCAAAGGAGAGGCGCCTGACAAAGGATACGAACGGTGAGGGCGGTGAGTAGAGCTATCAGGAAGCTGAAGGCTACCGCGAGAGCCGTGTTCCTAGCCCCGATCTCTCTCAGCATGACGGCTATCGTCGAGAGGCAGGGGACGTAAAGCGTCAGGAAGACTACGTAGGTGATGATCTGGCACGGGCTCAGAATTTCCAGAATCTTTTGAAGCTCTCTCGCGTCGATCTTAAGAGCTTCGAGTGTCATCAGGAGGGCGAGTTCCTTGCGCAGTATCCCGAATATCAGGGTGAACCCCAGAACTGCTGGAAGTCCGAGAATACCCGTTACTGGTCGCAGCATCATATTTATGGCACCCTCAACGCCCGCCGCCGAAAGGAGAGAGAAGATCACACTTCCGACGATTATCAGCGGTGCTGCGTTAAATGTGAACTCCCTCAGCGTCGCAAGAACCTTAAACCAGACTACACGCAGGGACGGAACCTTCAGACTCGGAATTTCCATGGCGAGTCCGTAGCTTTCTCCGCCCACGATCCTGGTCAGCAGCGTTCCAGCCAGCGCGACTACAAGCACGTTGAAAGCGTAGAGGGCAATCGCGTAGATGGGTCCAAACAGTCCCGCGACAAGTGCGAGTATTACGACGCTCCTCGCCGAGCAGGGTATCAGCGGCACGAGTATCGCAGCTCTCACTCTGTCGAACGGGTTTTCGAGTATTCTCGTGGACATAACGGCTGGAACTGAGCAACCGTAGCCGAGAATGAACGAAACTGCTGCTTTACCGTGTAACCCCATGACGTGAAAGAGACGATCGAGGAGGAACGCTGCCCTCGCGAGGTAGCCGATGTCATCGAGCAGTCCTAAGATCAGCAGCAGCGGCAGCATGTAAGGCACTACGATGCCGAGCACGCCGATAACTCCGTCCCATACTCCTCTCAGGATCGTGCTGACGATGTCTTCGCCGTCAAAAAACTCTCCAAACTCCTCCAGCGGCTCTACAATTGTGGAAGAGAGCAGATCGCCGGCGAAGAAGGCGGTTCCGAGCATCAGCAGGAAAATGATGGCCATTATAACGTATCCCGGGACCGGGTGGAGGAGGAGGGCGTCAACCTTTTCTCTCCAGTCTGTCATTCTCCTCGTTACCCGCGCGCATCTTTCGAAGATGCGCATCGCGAGCTTGTGCCTCTCGTCGGACATTACCTCCTCGGGGTCTCCGAACTTTGCAAGCTCTCTTCCGAATTCGCTCTCGGACAGAGAGAGCACGAGGTCCCTCTTCGAAATACCGAACTTCGCGAAGACCTCTTCGACCTCGCTGGAGTACCTTGGAAGTTTGGGTACTCTCGCTTCCAGGATTTTGTCGAGGAGCTTGTTCAGCCCGATTCCGCGGTGAGCTATCGTTTCAACTACCGGCACGCCGAACGCTTCCTCGATGCAGGAGGTGTTTATCTCGAGCCCCTTCCGCCTGGCTTCGTCCATCATGTTCAGGACTATCAGCATCGGTATCTGCAGCTCGGCGAGTTCTATCGTCAGCTCAAGGCTCCTCGAAAGAACCGAAGCGTCTATCACGTTCACAACGACGTCGACCTTCTCGTTCAGGAGGTATTCGAGTGTGACCCTCTCGGCAACGTCGCCGGCGTGGAGGGAATATACGCCGGGAAGGTCGACGATCTTTATCCTTCTACCTCTATGCAGAACCTCAGCCTCCGTGTAGCTCACGGTCGTGCCGGGGAAGTTTCCAGTCCTCACGTTGACTCCAGATATCGCCGCAAAAATCGTACTCTTGCCGCTGTTTGGCTGACCGACCAAGGCAACTATCATAGGACGTAGATCTTCTCAGCCATTCCCCTCCCTATCGCTATCCTGTTCCCGTGGAGCGTGTGCTCGACGACTAGGGGGCCGTTTTCCAGCTTCGATACTACTTTTACGGTGTCTCCGACCCTCAATCCCATAGCCGCGAGTCTTTTCGCAAGCCTGCAGCCGTGCATGTCGACGATCTTCACGACTTCTCCGACCTCGCAGTCCGCAAGGGTCCTCACGGATTTTAGGGACACCGAAATCCATTTAAATTTTTCGCTGTTAACACGCAAAGTTTTTTAAGTTATGAAAACAATTAAAAACGTGAACAGGGTAAAAACGGGCATACCCGGGATGGACGAAATCCTTCACGGTGGAATTCCGGAGAGAAACGTCGTTCTCCTCAGTGGAGGACCGGGAACGGGCAAAACTATATTCGGTCAGCAGTTTCTCTGGTACGGGCTGCAGAACGGCGAAGCCGGAATATACGTTGCACTCGAAGAGCACCCCGTCCAGGTCAGACAAAACATGTCCCTCTTTGGCTGGAACGTAAAACCCTACGAGGAGGAGGGTATGTTCGCGATGATCGATGCCTTCACGGCTGGCATCGGTAGGGCGAAGGAGTTCGAGAAGTACATCGTCCACGATCTAACGGACATAAGGGAGTTCATCGACGTTCTGAGGCAGGCTATAAAAGACGTCAACGCGAAGAGGGTTGTCGTGGACTCCGTTACGACGCTCTACATCAACAGACCCGCGGCTGCGAGAAGCATAATACTGCAGCTTAAGAGAGTTCTCGCTGGCACTGGCTGCACCTCGATCTTCGTCAGCCAGATAAGTGTTGGTGAGCGTGGTTTCGGTGGACCGGGCGTCGAGCACGGCGTCGACGGAATAATCCGCCTGGACCTCGACGAAGTCGACGGCGAGCTCAAGAGGTCGCTCATAGTGTGGAAGATGCGCGGAACCAGTCACAGCATGCGCAGGCACCCGTTCGAGATAACCTCCAAGGGTATAGTTGTTTATCCGGACAAGGTTCTGAAGGTGAGGTGATATGGAGGTTCCACTCAGCCCAGTAGGTAGGGAGGACATCCACAGGCTGGAGAGCATCCTGCTCTTCGCCACGCTCTTCAGACCCGAGGTCATCGAAATGATAAAGGACCCTGCCGAGAGGCTCACGTGGGTTGACAGCCTAGCTGTAGCGGCTGGAGCTATAGCGAGAGAGAAGGCTGGAATGAGCGTTACCGAAATAGCAAACGAACTCGGGAGAACAGAGCAGGCTATAAGGAGGCACCTCAAGGGAGAGAGCAAAGCCGGACAGCTCGTCAGGGAAACTTACGAGCTCATAAAGCAGGGCAAGCTGGAGGACGTTCTGAAGAGCATAGAATTGATCGAAGAGAGCGGAAAGCTCAGGGAGGAGCTGGAGAGACTGAAAGAAGAGAACGAGAGGTTGAAAGCCGTACTTGAAGAGCTAAAGGTCGAAATTTCGGAGCTTATGGAGAAGATTGCAAAATTAAAGGAGAAACTTTAATTTTTTACCTCGCATCGTAGATCGTCATCTCGATTACCTCGGCTTCCCTCGTTTCCAGCAACTCGGAGGGTTTGATTCTGATTATTCTGCCGAACGCTTTCGGGGCTACTCTGAGTCTTACGACCGTCATCTCGCACTCCTCGATGTGGTGCGGGGAGGTGTAGAACAGCGAGTGTGTGACCACTTCCTTCCCCGTCACTTCGGCTATGAGTCCGCTAACACCTCTATCGACGTCCTGCGATTTTGCAGTCGTCAGAAACACGCAGTCTCCGACGTTCACCCTCAAAGCTGTAGCCACGTTGTGGGCGCTCCTGAGCTCTACCGTTCTCACGTTCCCGCGAGTTATCTCCTCTATAACTATTCTGGAGATCCCACTTATCACGTAACACCTCACGCCCATCACCCGTACATCGGAAGCTCTTCTTTCCTAACCTCTTGAGCCCTCGTCTGCTCGGCTAGCTTCTGCATCTGGGCTTCGATGAACTGGGCTTCCTCTATCAGCCTCTTAACGCTTATCTCCCACCCGAACATCTTGTTCATGACCTCGATCACGTTCGCAGCAGCTCTCGGATCGGGGTTGAATCCGACCGTTTCACCCAGGAGCACGATGCCGGGCAGCTTTCTCGCAACGCACTCGTTCAGTATGCTTCCAGCTATGCCAGAGATCGTCCCGGTCCTGAAGATCTCCACGTGCCCCTCTATTTCCTTCAGGAGCTCCTTACTCGTCGCGGCTCCGAAGACTCTCTTCTTATCTTCGAAGGTCGCGACGCCTGCGAGCGAGAAGATCCTCCTCGCACCGATCTCGCCGGCCCATTCGACGATCTTCCTACTCAATCCGTAGGCGAACATAGGCGGGATAGGGACGTCGGAGTGTATGAGGACGAAGTTGTGCTGCCGGGACTCGTAGATCCTTATCGGCGGCAGGACTACGCCCTCGAAGAGCGTGGCTATCGGCGGAACAGCTTCTGACTCCACTACTCCTACACTGTCGAGTTTCAGCTCCAGTATGAAGTGAGCTGTCGCTATCGTCCCGACCAAGCCTATCCCCGGAAAGCTCGTTATCAAGAGCGGGTTCTCGACGCTCAACCCCTCGACCACGATGTCGACTTCCATGAAAAGCTGTAACACCGCCCGTATTTCAGTTTTGTGCGGGGAAATTTTTTATAAATTTTTGGATCCGTGCAGTGCCATGGATCTCAGCGCGCTGCTGAACTTCCTCGACAAAGAGGATGAGAAGTACTTCAAGGCTGTCAGCAAGGATCCGATAGTAGCCCACTCGATAAAAAAGATCTTCGAGCGTCCCGAAAAAGCTCCGAAGTACATGATCGTCCTCAAGGACTCGCCGCTCGCGCTCTTCTTAATCGCCAAGGCTGCTGAGAGGATAAGCCGCTATCTAAACGGAGAGGAAGAAGAGAGCGTTTTCGGAGTGTTTCTCTCAGCCGCGAATGTTCTCAAGCAGTGTGCGGATCGCAAGATTCTGCAAAACGTCTTCTCTCTACTGAGGGAAGCGATAGAGAAGAGGATAGCGGAGGGCAAATACGAGGACGCAGCCCGGCTCGTGGTGGAGTTTCAGGAGTTCGGGTTCAGAAGTTACGTGAAAAAACTCCTGTTTTTCGCGCTCGAAGTTTCGGAGGAGGGCGACTATACCAGAGCCCTCCGCATCCTGGACCTCCTTCCGGAGAGCGAGGAGGTCAGAGATGCGAAGGCGAGCATACTGCTCGAATGGGGAAAGCAGATTGCCGCGGCAAACCCTGAGGCTGGGATAAAAAAGATTGAGGAGTCCCTGAAGCTCAGGGAGAGTCCGGAAGCGAGGATAGCTTTAGCAGAGGTATACGAAAGCATCGGCGACTACAGGAGGGCTTTCACGATATACTCCTCGATAAAGAACTACCCCGGCGTTTCGCGCAGAATTGCGCGTCTCCTGATGGAGTGGGGAGAGAGTGAAGCCGACGTTGAGAAGTTGAGCGAGGCAAAACTCTACGCCGATGACCCGGTGCTCAGAGAGGAGATAGAGAGGAGGATGGAAAAAATCGGTCGTTAGAGACTCTCGGCGTCGTAACCCAGAACGGCTACCCACCACCACCTCGCCATGTCGACCAGGTCCTTGCTGAAGGCTCCGGAGAGTCTGTACTCCCCACCCCTCAAAGTTATCATCCCGGCTGAAATCAGCTTGTTCCTCATGGCGTAGAACGAGGAGCGGTTCATGTTGAGCTCCTTCATCACGTGCTCCCACTCATCAACCCTCAGCGGTTTGCCACTCTTCTGCCTCTCCTCCACTATGGTGACAAAGCGCGCAGCTTTGAGGGCAACCTCTTCCTTCCTGAACAGCCTCCTCATAAGCTCGACCAGCGGCTCCTTCGATTGTGAAATCCTGGCATTCGAAGTCGATCTGACGATTATTGAGGTAGCCGTCTTCGGAGCGTCCTTTACCTTCACGCTTCAGAGTAGCTTGCGGGATTTTTTACCTTTCGCCGAACCTCAGTTTCTACCAAAGTACTTGAGGAGGTCGGTCGGTATGGGGAAAACTATCGTCGTGTTCGGCTCCGACGCGACCTCGTTTAGAGTCTGCAGATACCTGAGGAAAAGCGCCCCCTCAGTCTTCGCGAGGGTCTCAGCAGCTTCCGCAAGCTTCCGTGCAGCCTGAAGCTCCCCTTCAGCTCTTATGATCTTCGCCCTCCTTTCTCTCTCGGCTTCGGCTTGCATAGCCATCACGCGGCGCATCTCCTCTGGCAGTTCGACGTCCTTTATCTCGACGGCTGTGACCTTTATTCCCCAGGGGTTCGTCGCCTCGTCTATTATCTGCTGAAGTTTCGCGTTGAGTTTCTCCCTCTCCGAAAGCAGCTCGTCAAGTTCGGCTTGCCCTATAACGCTTCTGAGCGTGGTCTGCGCTATCTGAGCCGTGGCGAACTTGTAGTCGTAAACCTCCGTCACGGCTTTCGCCGGATCGACGACCCTGTAATATACGACAGCGTTGACGCGCACCGTAACGTTGTCCTTAGTGACGACCTCCTGCGAGGGGACGTCGTAAGTCACGGTTCGCAGGTCGACGACGCTCATCGACTCGATTATGGGTATTATGAAGAACAGTCCCGGACCCCTTGCACCGACTAGTCTTCCAAGCCTGAATATCACACCGCGCTCGTACTCCCTGACGATCCTTATCGAAGCCGCCAAGAAGATGAGCAGCACTATTATCAAGCCTATTACGAACGTTATGTCCATGAGATGTCTGAACATGGTACAATATAAAATTTATCCCAGACCGCGTTTGAGAGCCGAACCGAATTCTATGTTTTCAAGCTTTGAAACAGTAAAAGTTATGGAACACTGCGAAATCCTTAAAAAGAAAACTTCGAAATCTGGTTGATGTTTGAAGCCAGATTTAAACTCGAAGCTATAACACCGATTTTCATGCGCGGAGCTGATCAGACAAAAGCTGAGATTCGGGCTGCATCGATTAAGGGATTGATGAGGTGGTGGTTCAGGGCTCTGGCTGGGAATTATTTCGGAAACGACATCGATGGGCTCAGGAGAGCTGAAGAGTACATTTTCGGGAGCACGAATCGGAGGAGTAGAGTGGTGGTTGAGGTTGAAGCTCCAAAACCGAGCATGCTGCATTTTAAGCCTGGAAGGATTGACAGAGGAACTCGAGTTGGTGAATTGAGATATCTGTGGTTTTCGATACAACTCTTATCTCAGAAGGGACAATTTCAGTATTACTATCCGCCAGAGGAAAAATTCCTATTAAAAATTCGTTCCGGTAGTGAAAAAGAATTCGA
>JBEVCD010000045.1:0-5605 GCA_040514265.1 Archaeoglobaceae archaeon
CAGAAGGTCAGCCGAAGTTCTGAGGGAGTGGCTGAAGAAGATAGGCTACTGAATCGTCCGACAGACCCTGCACCTCGTAACCGCATAAAAGTCGACCTTCTCCCTTCTTTCCCTGCAGACAACTACGGGATACTTTTCCGCTATCTTCAGATACTTTTTCGGATTTTTTACTCCCAAAACTACGAGATGCGGGATTACCACGTCGAGCGTTTCACTCACGTCCTTCTTTCCCATCAGAACGGTCAGCTCCTTGAGGTTCATGTCTTTCAGACTTTCGCCTATCGAATCTGCTCTAACCTTTGCTCTGGCGTAGTTCTTCTTCCCGCCTAAGAGGGGGACTTTAACGATTATGACCGCATACAGGTCGAACCTCAACCCATTTTTGAATAGATCTTCGAGCACGTCTACCGCAATTTTTCCAGCGTCTGAATCGTCGAAGATCGCGAGAATCCTCATCTGTAGTTCAGAATTTGTTCGCAACCATTTAAATAGTGTTCGCTTTTGAAATTATTAGATTAAATTGTTGAAATTGGTGTGGCAAAAGTTTTAGAATCTTATCCTTCCAGACAGCACCCGCCCTATTATAAGCCTCTGGATCTCGCTCGTCCCCTCGTATATCGTTCCGACCCTTGCATCTCTGTAGTAGCGCTCGACGTCGTACTCCTTCGCGTAACCGTAGCCTCCGAAGATCTGAACAGCCTCGTAGGTAACCTTAACGGCAACCTCGCTCGCGAAGAGCTTCGCAGCGGAACTCAAAGCAGGGTCTGGCTTGCCTCTGTCTATCAGCCATGCAGCCCTGTAGACGAGCATCCTCGCAGCCTCTATGAGCGTGAACATGTCGGCGAGCTTGAAGGCTATAGCCTGGTGCTCTATGAGCGGCTTTCCGAAGGTCTTTCGCTGCTTCGCGTATTCCAGGGCTCTCTCGTAGGCTCCCATAGCCATTCCGAGCTGGATCGCAGCGACGCCTACGCGACTCTCGTTGAAGAAGCGCATCAGCTGGTAGAAGCCCCTGTTCTCTTCACCGACCAGATTTTCCGCCGGCACCCGTACGTTTTTCAGGTAAACCTCCGCCGTGTCGTGACAGTTCAGACCCATCTTTTCGATTCGCCTCGCCTCGTAACCTTCGCTGTCCGTTTCCACGATGAAGGCTGAAATTCCTCTATGCGGTGGATCTGTGTCAGCCGTTTTTGCCAAGACTATGATGTAACTCGCGATGCTCCCATTCGTTATGAACGTCTTCGTCCCGTTTATCACCCACTCGTTTCCATCTCTCACAGCTCTGCAACGCATCGCAGCAACATCGGTTCCGCATTCGGGCTCGGTGATCGCTATCCCGGAAGGAGCCTTCCCGCGCACGACTCCCGGAATGTATTTCTCCTTCTGCTCCTCGGTGCCGAAATGTAGCAGCATGGGAACGCCGAGAGTTGCAAGATCTATCGCCGACCCTATGCTGCTGTCGGCTCGAGTAAGCTCGACACTTATTATTGCTTCACTCAGAACGTCCATCCCCGCACCACCGTACTCCTCAGGAACGCTGGCTCCGATAAAGCCCAGCTTCGCTGCCTTCCTGTAAATCTCCCAAGGATATTCCTTCTTCTCATCGTACTCCTTACCGTAGGGCATTATTTCCTTCTCAGCAAACTCCCTGACGGCACTCTGTAGCAGCTTGTGCTCCTCACTAAGCTCGAAGTTCATGTTCAGTCCTCCAGTCTGAAGAAGGGCACAACCCTACGCTGCTTATCCGGATAGAAGGGCTCGCTCGGCATCTCCCTGCCGTACACGGTGACGCGTTTACCTATCAGCGACTGTCCGAGTTCTTCCGCCTCTTCGGCGCTGATATCAAGCCTTCCGATCAACCACGGACCCTCGTCGAGTTCTACCATTGCTACAACGTACGGAGCTTCCTTCTCGTAGCCAGCCGGGGCTACGTAGGTTGTGGTAAAAGTCGTGATCCTCCCCTTGCCACTCAACTCGACGATTTCCAAGTTTCGACTTCCGCAGGCGTCGCAGGTGGCTTTAGGTGGGCATGTGTACTTTCCACAGTCTCTGCACCTCTGACCTATGAGCTTATCCTCCAATAGCTTGTCGAAAAAGTCGCGGAACCTCACTTTCCTCCCCTCCTGTGGACGCTAAGGATCACATTAACGAGTGTTCCGAAATCGCCGCCGAGCGTGTCGGTCATACCTATTTCTACGTCCTTTAGCTGATTGCAGTCCGCTTCGCCGCGGAGCTGCTTGACTACGGTGTATATCTGCGAAACCCCGGTAGCGCCGACCGGATGACCCTTGCCTATAAGTCCTCCGTCTGGATTCACGGGTAGGTCACCGTCGAGAGCTGTTACTCCCTCCATTGTAGCTTTCCAAGCCTCACCGTCCTTGAAGAAACCCATAGCTTCGAGTGCTATTATTTCGGCGATCGTGAAGCAGTCGTGGAGCTCAACAAAGTCCACGTCTTTGGGAGTTATTCCCGCCTCCTTAAACGCCATTTCCGCTGACTTGCGTCGCGGAATAGCCTTAACAATTGCTTCCTTCTGTCTGAACAGCGAACCCGCTGAAGCCTGTCCGGTTCCGAGTACGTATATGGGATCGTTGATCACGTCCTCAGCGAAGTCGGCTGCGGCTACGATAGCTGCGCTGCCACCGTCGGTCATGGGGCAACAGTCTAAGAGGGTAAGTGGTGAGCTTATCATCCTCGAATTCAAAACATCCTCGACCTTGAGATCCCCGTACTTCCCGTAAAACTGCCCTTTCGGGTTCACAGCACCGTTTCTGTGGTTCTTTATCGAGACGTGCGCCATAGCCTCGCGAAGAGTTTCTAGCGGAACGTCGTATATTCTCGAATACAGCCTCGCAGCCAGCGCGAAGACACCGGGAAACGTTAGCCCGACCGCTATTTCGTAAACCCCATCGACCGCAGTTGCCAGAGCTCTCGTTCCCAGAGCTGTGCCAGCACTCGGAAGTCTTTCACTTCCACCTACAGCTACGCAGTCGTAGTAGCCTGCAGCGACTGCTTTTACCGCCTCTCTGAACGCAACGCTCGAAGACGCGCAGGCTCCTTCGTACCTTATCGCCGGAATACCTCGAAGACCTATTTCGTCCGCCATAAAACCGGCGAGGTTTGCTGAACCGTCCGTCATCTCTCCTACGAAGTTTCCGTAGTAAATCGCTTCGATGTCCTTGAGCTCTATGTTTGAGCTCTCAAAAGCCTCGTAAAAGGCTTCTGCGAAGAGATCTACGAGAGACCTGTCTGGGTGCTTTCCGAACTTCGTCATTCCAACTCCCAAAACTGCAACGTCCCTCATTCTCTCACCTCCTCAAAATTCTCCCCCTCAACCAGAATTGCGAGGTACAGGAAGTAGCTGAGCTTGTTGAGCCAGTCCACAACGAGATCCGAAACTTTACCCTCGAAATGCAGCTTGATAACCTCTCTCTCAGCTCTCCTCGCTACGGCTCTGGCTACGCTCAAGAACGCTGTTGAAGCGTCGGATTCGAGGATGAGGAAACTTTTTGGCTTCTTGGTCTTCGCTTCGAGTTCCTCGATCATTCCAAGTAACTCGTCGTAGAGTTCTCTGCTGAGCCTCGAAGCTCCGGCTACTTCAGCCCCGACGTTGAAGAGCATCCGCTGAATCTTCGCGAGAGCGTTCCTAATTTCTTCGCTTTTCGCGTGAACCTTCGCAAGTCCTACGAAGGCGTTTAGCTCGTCGATCGTGCCTATAGCCACTGCCGTAGCGCTGCACTTCGCTATCTTCTTACCGTCACCGCTCGTCGTAAATGCGGGATCCCTCATCTGCGGACTATCTCCTTCAGTATCTCCTCAACCGCGCTGTACGGGTCCTTCCTGCCTTTCACGATCTCCTGCAGTATTTCTCCGTAGTCGCTCTTGACGATCTTCTTTATTTCATCGAGAAGGATCTCCTGAAGTTCCATCTTTACCCTCTCCCTCCTGCGTTTCTCGAGCTCGCCGGACCTCTTCATGTACTCGTAGTGCTCCTCTATCGCGTCGGCTAATTCTGCGATCCCTTTTCCACGGCTGGCTACCGTCGCTATTATCGGCGGTACCCAGCTGTCCTTCTTCACCTCGAGTATTTCACCACTCGCAACCTTCGCCTCATCGGCGTGGCTCAGCTGGCTCAGCGCTTTAGCAACTTCTTCGTCCATCGCGATCATCATCTTGAGCCATCTGATGGTGTTCTCCGCCCCGCTCAAGTCGGCTTTGTTAACGACGTAGATGTCTCCTATTTCGAGTATTCCAGCCTTGTTGATCTGTATATCGTCGCCGATCTCTGGCATGAGCACGACTACCGACGTATCGGCGACCTTTACTATGTCCACCTCACTCTGCCCGGCTCCGACGGTTTCGACGAGTATTACATCGAAGCCGAAGGCGTCGAGCAGCCTTACGACGTCGCCCGTCTTCGCTGCAAGTCCACCCACTCTGCCCCTCGAACTCATACTCCTAAAGAAGACACCCTCGTCGACCCAGAGGTTCTTGCTCGCGTCGTGACCCTCCATTCGTAGCCTGTCGCCCAGCAAAGCTCCGCCCGTGAAGGGCGAGCCAGGGTCGACTGCCACTATTCCCACTCTTTTGCCTCTTCTCCTGAACTCCTCGGTAAGTTTGCTGATTATTGTCGACTTTCCAACTCCCGGGAAACCCGTCAGCCCGACGACGTGGGCTCTGCCGGTCAGGCTGTGTATCTTCTTGATTATTTCCCTCCCCTCCGGACGGTCGTTTTCGACGAGCGTTATAGCTCTCGCCAGAGCCCTCCTGTTCCCGCTGCGTATACCCTCGACGAGAGTCTCTATATTCATCAGATTTTCACCTTCTGCCTCTTTTTGGGAGCGTTCTCTTTAATGTACTCGATGATCTTGCTTATGGGTGTTCCGGGTATGAACACCTCGTCGACTCCCGCCTCCTTCAGCTTTGGAATATCGTCGGTCGGGATTATTCCGCCGACGAGAATTAACATCTCGTCTGGGTTTCCACCGTATTCTCTTATATACCTTATGACCTTCGGCACCAGAGTCAGGTGCGCGCCGCTGTGCAGGCTTATACCGACAACGTCAACGTCCTCATCCACGGCGGCTCTAGCGACTTCTTGGGGCGTGCGGTGGATACCCGTATAAATGACTTCAAAGCCGGCATCTCTGAGAAACCTCGCCAAGACCTTTGCACCCCTATCGTGTCCGTCGAGACCAACCTTCGCGATTAGAACTCTGATCTTCTCCTCCAACGCCATTCACCCCATAAAAACTTTTTAGATTATATTTATTATAGGTTTTTATATTATTATAGGTTTACGGTAGGTTCCGTAAACTTCCTTTAGAGCTCCCATTATCTCCCCGACGGTTGCATAGTTCTTGACAGCCTCAAATATCGCTGGCATAACGTTCTCGTCGTTCTCAGCTGCATTCTTTATCCATTCTAGCGCATCCTTTACAGCATCGTTATCTCTCTCGGCTTTTACCTTTTTGAGCCTCTCGATCTGCTTTCTCTGAACTTCAGGATCGACTTTGAGAATGGGTATTTTCAGTTCCTCGTCGATGACGAATTTGTTTACGCCCACTATTATCCTTTTGCCCTCTTCTACTTCCCGTTGATACTTCGC
>JBEVCD010000046.1:0-20076 GCA_040514265.1 Archaeoglobaceae archaeon
CTGAAAGTCTTTGAGAGGAACCTCTTGAAATCAAAATGCTTGGTATAGCAACGTATATTCAGACATCATCGGTGAGGAGGACTGCCAGAATTCTGTCTGAAATCCATCTGGTTTCTAAAACAGCTGTATGGATAAAGAAGTGGGGAGAAATTACAACGGAGAAAAAGCCAAGAAACCTTGTAGATGAGACAGTTGTTAAAGCAGGGAAAAAGCGCTAGTATGTTTATTCTGCCGTAGATGTTGAAAGAAATTCTGATGAGAGTTTATACGACAAGGAACTATCTTAAGGCTTAAGGCGAGGTCCTTCATAAGAGAAGTTCTTAATTACTGCGAAAACGAGCCTAAATTCATCGTGGATAAAGCTCCCTGGTTATTCGGAAAGTGTAGGGTTGAATCTGTTTTTTTGTTTAAGCAGAGAATTTTCTTCTGCTCGAATTCCCGAATTCTTGGAACCTTCGAACCTGCAGGCATCGCTCAAAAAGTTAATAAATTTGGCATCGTGATTGCTGCGATGAAGCTCAGACTGAACGTAATCCCTCTTCGCGGTGAAAGGCTGAGCGTAATCCTAAATCAGGAGGATGCCGAGGAGCTGGGTGTCCTTCCGGGGGACAGAGTCAGGGTTGTGAGGGGAAAGAATCAGTTCGTTGCGGAGGTCGAAGTAGCTTCGGGCATCGTTGAGAGAGGCGAGGTGGGCATCTGCACGCTCACGGCGGAAACCTGCGGAATAGAGGAACCCTGCGATGTTGAGGTCTACCCGGTCGCACGCCCGGAGAGTGTGGAGTTCATAAGAAGAAAGCTCGACGGCATGAAGTACAGCAGAGAGCAGATAAGACGCGTAATCTTGGACATAACATCAAACGTGCTCAGCGACATCGAACTCGCAGCCTTCGTTCTGGCGAACGAGATAGTCGGAATGGACGTTGACGAGGTCGAGTGGATGGTCGAAGCGATGGTCGAGAGCGGTGAGAGGATACAGTTCGAGAGGGGCACCATCGTCGATACGCACAGCATCGGCGGAGTTCCGGGAAACAGACACTCCCTGATAGCGGTTCCAACTGTGGCTGCGGCGGGGCTGATGATTCCGAAGACCGCAAGCAGAGCCATAACTTCCGCCAGCGGCACCGCGGACACCATGGAGGTTCTGGCGAACGTGAACCTCAGCGTTGACGAGATAAAGGAGATAACGGAAAGGGTCGGCGGAGTTATAGCCTGGGGAGGAGCTACGAACATAGCTCCGGCTGACGACAAGATAATCCGCGTGGAGTATCCCCTCTCCATCGACCCGCGCCCGCAGCTGCTGGCGAGCGTGATGGCTAAGAAGAGCGCCGTGGGTGCGAAGTTCGTGGCGATGGACATTCCCGTCGGTGAAGGGGCGAAAATAGAGGACATCAGCGTCGCTAGATCGCTTGCAAACGATTTCATAGAACTGGGAAGAAGACTCGGAATCGAACTCGCTGCAGCTATAACCTACGGCGGTCAGCCAGTCGGCAGGACTATAGGTCCGGCTCTGGAGGCTAGAGAAGCGCTGCGGACGATGGAGGAGAGGAGAGGCCCTTCCAGCCTGGTCGAGAAAGCTCTCGGTATCGCAGCTCTGCTGTTCGAGATGACGGGCTTGGCTGCCAACGGCTACGAGCTCGCCCGCAGGATATTCGAGTCCGGGAAGACTCACGAGAAGTTCATGGAGATAGTAGAGGCGCAGGGGGGCGAGAGGGTCAAAGCCGACGAAGTGGCAGTTGGCGACAAGACCTTCACGCTGACATCTACGAGCGAGGGGGCTGTGGTCGCCGTAAGCAACAAAGCCCTCGTCAAGATCGCAAGGGCTGCCGGCGCTCCCAAAGACAAGGGAGCCGGAGTTTACGTGCACAGGAAGAGGGGGGAGGTCGTGAGGGTTGGCGACCCCCTGATAACGATATATGCCGAGAAGGAGTGGAAGCTCGACAACGCCGTTGAGGTTGCGCTCGAGACGAGGCCCGTAGAAGTTTCGGGCGTTGTTATCGAAAAGGTCGTGGTGGGAAGATGATTCTGAAAGCCGTAAAGCTTCCGATCCGCTCTGGAAGGTTTCTGGTCGTCGTCAACGAGCTCGACGCCGCGGAGCTCGGCGTGATGGAGGGAGACAGGCTCAGGGTAAAACACGGAAGGAGACAGCTCGTTGCGACGGCTCAGCTCACAAAGGAGATAGTCGCCGCTGGCAGCATCGGGCTGACGGACATCGTAACGTCCGAACTCCGCGCGGAAGATGGGGCTGAGGTAGAAGTGTTCCCGACTTCGAAGCCCAGGAGCGTCGAGTTCATAAGAAAAAAGATGCGCGGCTACAAGCTTGGCGAGGAGGAGATAAGGTCGATAATCTTCGACATAACCTCGAACATGCTAAGCGAGGTTGAGATCGTAACTTTCGTAATCAGCTCAATGCTCAGGGGCATGGACCTCGAAGAAGTCGAGGCGATGACGAGAGCGATGGTCGAGAGTGGCGAGAGGATACAGTTCGAGAGGGGTATCGTGGTCGACAAGCACAGCATCGGCGGAGTTCCGGGAAACAAGATATCGCTCATAATCGTTCCAACTGTGGCTGCGGCGGGGCTGATGATTCCGAAGACCGCAAGCAGAGCCATAACTTCCGCCAGCGGCACCGCGGACACCATGGAGGTTCTGGCGAACGTGAACCTCAGCGTTGACGAGATAAAGGAGATAACGGAAAGGGTCGGCGGAGTTATAGCCTGGGGAGGAGCTACGAACATAGCTCCGGCTGACGACAAGATAATCCGCGTGGAGTATCCCCTCTCCATCGACCCGCGCCCGCAGCTGCTGGCGAGCGTGATGGCTAAGAAGAGCGCCGTGGGTGCGAAGTTCGTGGCGATGGACATTCCCGTCGGTGAAGGGGCGAAAATAGAGGACATCAGCGTCGCTAGATCGCTTGCAAACGATTTCATAGAACTGGGAAGAAGACTCGGAATCGAACTCGCTGCAGCTATAACCTACGGCGGTCAGCCAGTCGGCAGGACTATAGGTCCGGCTCTGGAGGCTAGAGAAGCGCTGCGGACGATGGAGGAGAGGAGAGGCCCTTCCAGCCTGGTCGAGAAAGCTCTCGGTATCGCAGCTCTGCTGTTCGAGATGACGGGCTTGGCTGCCAACGGCTACGAGCTCGCCCGCAGGATATTCGAGTCCGGGAAGACTCACGAGAAGTTCATGGAGATAGTAGAGGCGCAGGGGGGCGAGAGGGTCAAAGCCGACGAAGTGGCAGTTGGCGACAAGACCTTCACGCTGACATCTACGAGCGAGGGGGCTGTGGTCGCCGTAAGCAACAAAGCCCTCGTCAAGATCGCAAGGGCTGCCGGCGCTCCCAAAGACAAGGGAGCCGGAGTTTACGTGCACAGGAAGAGGGGGGAGGTCGTGAGGGTTGGCGACCCCCTGATAACGATATATGCCGAGAAGGAGTGGAAGCTCGACAGGGCTATCGAGGTGGCGAGGAGCGAGAGCCCGATAATAGTGTCCGGAATGGTGCTGGAAGTTGTGAAGAGGGGTGTCAGGTATGGAGGTGCTTGAGGGTCTTGAAGACGTCATAGCGTGCACGACGACGATATCCCGCATAGAGCTGGTCGACGGGAAGGCTGTACTCGAATACAGAGGATACGACATCCGCGACCTCGCGAAGCACTCGACGTTCGAAGAGGTAGCCTACCTCCTCCTTTACGGCGAGCTGCCATCGAGGGACGAGCTGAACATCTTTAAGATAGAGCTTGCCGAGCGTCGCGAGCTGCCGCCGCAGATAATAGGTCTGCTCGCGCACCTACCGCCGTATACGCATCCGATGGTCGTGCTCAGAACAGCCGTGAGCTACCTCGGCTCTCTCGACAAGAATCTGCACGACAGGTCGAGGGAGGGCTGCCTCGAAAAGGCGAAGAATCTGATAGCGAAGTTTCCGACGATCATAGCCTACTACCACAGGATCAGGACTGGTAGAAATGTGATACCGCCGACGCTCGAACTTAGTCACGCAGCCAACTTCCTCTACATGCTGCACGGAGAGGAACCGAGCAAGACTGCCGAGAGAGCCCTCGACGTGGACCTAATACTGCACGCGGAGCACGAGCTCAACGCTTCAACTTTTGCAGCCCGCGTAGCGGCTTCGACGCTCGCGGACATGTACGCTTGCATAGTGGCTGCGACGGGGACGCTGATGGGTCCGCTCCACGGAGGTGCGGCGAACGAGGTCATGAAGATGCTCAGAGAGGTCGCGTCTCCGAAGAGGGCTGAGGAGTATGTCAGAAAGAAGCTGGAGAGGGGCGAGAGGATAATGGGCTTCGGTCACAGAGTTTACAAGGGTGTGATGGATCCCAGAGCTGAGATACTCAGAGAACTCGCAAGGAAGCTCGCGAAGGAGAAGAAGGAGGAGATATGGTTCAAGGTCAGCGAAGCCATAGCCAGAGCCGTTTACAAGCAGAAGGGTCTGCTTCCGAACATAGACTTCTATTCAGCAAGCATTTACGCGAACCTCGGCATACCCGACGACCTCTTCGTCAACGTATTCGCGATGAGCCGCATCGTCGGCTGGTGTGCGCACGTCATAGAGCAGTACGAGAACAACAGGCTGATAAGACCGCGAGCGCTCTACGTTGGGGAGAAGGAGAAGCGATACATACCGATTTCGAGGAGGTAGCATGTTCTTCGTAACGAGCAACGAGGGCAAGTTCAGGGAGGTCGCAGAGATAGCGGCGAAGTACGGGCTGAAAATAGAGTGGTTGAAGATGGAGTACCTCGAACCGCAGGGGAGCGACCTTGAAGAGATAGCGAAGCTGAGTGCGGAGCTGTTAGCGGAAAAAATAAACGGGGAGTTCTTCATCGAGGACAGCGGACTCTTCGTGGAAGCCCTCAACGGTTTTCCGGGTCCATATTCGAGCTACGTTTTCAAGACCATAGGCAACGAGGGGATACTGAAGCTGATGGAGAACGTTGAAAACAGAAGGGCGCAGTTCAAGGCTGTCGTGGCTTACTGGGATGGCGAGAAGGTTTGGACCTTTACCGGCGTCGTCGAGGGAGAGATAGCGAGGGAGGCGAGGGGCAGCGGGGGCTTCGGCTACGACCCCATATTTCTCTACGGCGACAAAACGTTCGCCGAGATGGGTGAGGCTAAGAACGAAGTCTCTCACCGCCGCAGAGCTTTCGAGAAGTTCTTCGAGTGGTATCAGAAGAGGTCGAGGGACTTCTGAACGACCCTTTCAACGCCGAAATAATCTCTTGCCGCTTTTTCCACCTTTTCGACGTACTCCCTTTTCGTGTAAACGCCCAGACGCCACATTTCGGTCCAGGCAGACTTCAGAGCTTTTACCAAACTCGAAACCTCGTCGAGGCGCATGAGTTTTCCGTCGAAGCTGACCTTAACGCTGACTTCTCTAACTTCCTCCATCGGCGGAATGTCTACGATAACGTACTTTTCGTCGACTCCGGCAGTCTCAGCTATCTCCCTCTCGGCCCTCTCCTCCTTAATCTTCAAAACCTCCCTCAAGTCTATTGCATCCTTTCCCACGTAAAGAGCCCTCTTGAACAGTTTTCTGTTCGCGAGCATTTCGTAAAACTCCGGCTCCTCCTCCTTCATCAGCATCATCGCTGAGCAGTCGTCCATGTCGAGCAGTTTCTTGGCGTCAAAACCCCTCTCGATTATCCTCTCCATGGCTTTCTCGTACATCTTCCTCGCTATCCTGCAGACGTGGTGGAAGTAGACGGTCGGATACATCAGAAAGCGCGAAATCAGCAGAGATTCGGCGGCTTTGATGCCACCCTCCTCGATGACGACTCCATCTTCGAACTTTATCTTGCTTATCAATCTGTTCAGATCTATTACGCCGTAAGCTACGCCCGTGTAGTGGGAATCGCGGACGAGGTAGTCCATTCTGTCTACATCGACATCGCCGCTGACGATTGACGGCACCTTCCCCGACACGATGTCCGAAAGGCGGGAGAGGTTGAATCCGAGTTCTTTAACGACGTCCCTAAGTTCGCCCCTCACAACACTCCTCAGGTCTTCGTGCCTGATCCTCGCAAACCTCTCCAGCAACCTCTCGCTGCCGTGTGAAAAGGGAGCATGCCCGACGTCGTGCAGCAAAGCCGCAGCTACGACCTCCTCGTCTAGCTCCAGCCTCTCCTTCAGCTTCGCCGCAAGGTGCGCGACGCCTAGGCTGTGTTCGAAACGCGTGTGGTTCGCTCCCGGATACACGAGGTTCGCAAAACCGAGCTGTTTTATCCGGCGCAGTCTCTGGAACTGCGGAGTGTCGATTATGGCAACCATCCAGTCTTCGAGCTTGATCATGCCGTGCACAGCGTCCTGAACAAATTTTTCCATGTTCAAAACTGCTCGGGAGATTTTAATATTCCCCCGCCACTCGCACGAAAGAGTAAAAAGTCCGGAAGCTCAGGCGCGCCGAAGGGCTCCGGCATGATCGAGGAGAAGGTCGGAATCCGTGGCTATATAACCTCGACACCGGGTATGGGCGGAGAGATAAAGGTAGTTCCCGAGGACTTTTACGTCGAGGAGATCCTCGATCTGAAGCTCGGAGACGGAGAATACGCGATACTGAGGGTCGTAAAGAAGAACTGGGATACGATGCGACTGGCGAAAATCCTCGCAAACACACTCGGAATAAGCAAAAAGAGGGTCAGCTTCGCGGGGACGAAGGACAAGAGGAGCGTTTCCGTGCAGCACTTCAGCGTGAGGGGTGTGAGGAGGGAGGAAGTCGAGAGGGTGAGGCTCAAGGATGTGGAGATAGAGTTCCTCGGATACTCCAGAAAGCCCATCGAGCTTGGCGACCTCCTCGGAAACGTATTCAGGGTCGTCGCGAGGGGATGCGAGGATGGGGAGAGGTTCGAGGGAACCCTGGAAGAACTTAAGGAAAAGGGGACTCCAAACTTCTTCGGGCTGCAGCGTTTCGGAACAATTCGCTACATAACTCACGAGGTCGGAAAACTGATACTGCAGCGGAGGTACGAGGAGGCTTTCTGGGTTTACGTGGCGAAACCGTTCGAGGGAGAGAGCGAAGACGTGAGGAAGATTCGGGAGGAGCTCTGGAACACGAGAGACGCAAAACTCGGGCTGAGGGAGTTGCCGAAGTATCTGAGCTACGAGCGCTCGCTACTCCAGAAGCTTAGGGAGGGGAAAAGCGAGTTGGAAGCGCTGCTTTCGCTGCCCAAGAACCTCAAGCTGATGTTCGTCCACGCCTACCAGTCTTACGTTTTCAACAGGCTGCTGAGCGACAGGATAGAGGAGTTCGGAAATTTGAAAGAGGTTCAGCGGGGCGACTGGGCTTGTTACGTAACGAGGGAGAAGGTGAAACCGACCTTCGCGGACTGCAGCAAGGTTGCGGACAACTACAACAGGGTGAGGAGGCTGATAGCTGAAAGGTACGCAGCCCTCGCACTTCCGCTCGTCGGTTACGACACGGAACTCGAAGGCTGGAACAGAAGAGCCCTCGAAATACTTGCCGAAGACGACCTCTCGCCGGAAAGCTTTAGAAGTGAGTTCAGAGAATTCTCGTCGCCGGGTTCCTGGCGAGCTGCCGACATGATAGTCGAGCTTTCCGACCTGAGCTTCTCGGACTGCAGATTCGAGTTCTACCTGCCGCGTGGTTGTTACGCTACGGTTCTGCTCAGGGAGTTTCTGAAGAAAGAGCTCGTCTGACGATATCGACTATCCTCGGCAGAGCTTCGCCTGCCTTCATCCTGACGCTGAAGTCGGATACGTTGCTCAAAGGTGTTTCCGACGGGTTCACTTCTACGATCTTTCCGCCCCTCTTCTTGACTATCAGCGGCAGAGAGGCTGCCGGCTGAACGACCGCTGAGGTTCCGGCTACGATTATAACGTCGCTCTTCGAAACCTCCTCGAACGCCCTTTCGAGCACATCCTTCGGCAGCAACTCGCCAAACCACACGACGCCGGGACGCAGCAGAGCGCCGCACTCGCAACGGGGCAACTCGTCTTTCGGAACTTCGTCGACCTCGAACTCCCTACTGCACCCTGTGCAGCGGACTACCCTTAGCCTTCCGTGGAGGTGGAGGACGTTTCTACTTCCAGCTCTCTCGTGTAGGTCGTCGACGTTCTGAGTTATCAGGCACCTGAGCAACCCCATCCTTTCAAGTTCTGCAAATGCGTGGTGAGCGGGGTTTGGTTCGGCTTTGAAAACGAGCTCCATCCTCCACTTATACCATTCCCACACGAGCTTAGGATTTCTCGCGAAGGCTTCTGGCGTCGCGAGCTCTTCCGGGCGGTATCTGTTCCAAAGCCCATCCCTGTCGCGGAACGTTGGAATTCCACTCTCAGCCGAGACGCCGGCTCCTGTGAGGGCTGTCAGATACTTCGCCCTCGCGATGACGTTCGCGACCTCTTCGAGCATACCCTTTTAATCTCACGAGCAATTTTAAAATATGCGTTACGTCGCACTTGCGATCGCTCTGGCTTTGATAGCACTAGCGATCTTCAGCAACCGCGGGAGCTTCGACGAGTCGAGGTGGTACGACTTCGAAGAGGGGATGAAGCTATCGGCGGAGAGCGGAAGGGATATACTCGTGTTCATCTCGAAAAAGGACTGCCCGACGTGCGCGGAGTTCAAGCGATTCTTCTCGAACGAAGAGAACTTCGAGAAGCTCGAATCCCTCGTGATACCGGTGTTCGTCGAATGGCCGCGGGACGAACTCCCAGTTAGGGTTACGATTTTCCCGACTTTCTGCGTCGGAAACGCCGTAGACTTTCCGAGGGACTGCAAGACGTTCGCGTCGCCGGACGACTTCATGGAGTGGCTGAACGAAACCGTTTAATTTCCGTGGCAAATGCGGTTCATGCGTTTCCACACGGTCTCGCTCCCCTTCACCGTCATAATATCTGAAGGTGCGAGGAGGAAAATACCCGAGGTTCTCGACGTCAGCAGCGTCGCCCTCCTGACGGATGAAATCGTGTACGAAATCGTGGCTGCCGAGATAGAGAAGAACCTCGAATGCGACGTTACGAGGTTCTTCGTCGAGAGGGCCAGCATGGACGAAGCCAAAAAGATAATACTTCAGCTCGTCTACGGTGATGTCGAAGCCATTATCGGCGTCGGCGGCGGAAAAGTACTCGACGTCGCGAAAGTAGTCTCGACGGAGCTCAACGTACCGTTTGTAAGTGTCCCGACGACCGCTTCGCACGACGGCATAGCTTCCCCGGTCGCTAGCTTCAAGGAGAATGGAAAGCCCGTCTCGATAACGACCAATCCCCCTCTAGCGGTCTTTGCGGACATAGAAGTCATAAAGCGCTGCCCAATAAGGCTGATACGCAGCGGTTACGGCGATTTGATCTCCAACGTCTCAGCTGTCAAGGACTGGCAGATAGCGGCTGAGAAGGTGGGTGAGAGTTACAACGAGGTCGCAGCTTCCATAGCCCTGATGCCAGCCGAACTCATGCTGAGCAAGGTGGAGGGTCTGAACCTCAGACTTGTTCCGCACCTCACGATGCTCGTGAGGGGCTTGGTTATGAGCGGGGTTGCGATAGCCATCGTGGGTAGCAGCAGACCGGTCAGCGGAGCGGAGCACAAGTTCAGCCACGCGCTCGATTACCTGGGCTACGGCAGAGGTCTGCACGGTGAGCAGGTCGCGCTCGGGACGATAATAATGGAATACTTCCACGAGAAAGCCTACGGCGTTGGAGACTGGGAGATGATAAGAAACTCGCTCGAAAAAGTCAGGGCTCCGACGACTGCTAGGGAAATAGGTCTCACGAGGGAGCAGGTTATAGAGGCTTTGATGTACGCGAAGAGGATAAGGAGGAAGAGGTACACGATACTCGAAGATTTAAATCCGAGCAAGGAGGACTTCGAGATAGCGATCGAGAAGACCGGTGTGGCTTAGCGAAAAGGTTTATAATCGCCGAACGAACTCCTAACAGGCGCGGGTAGTCTAGCGGTAGGACGACGCCCTTCCGAGGCGTCGGCCCGGGTTCAAATCCCGGCCCGCGCATCGGAAGTTCGTGCCCCATTTCTTGAATTAAGATAGCAGAAGGCTGAACTTCGTTCATAATCCGCTTCAAAAGCTGATCGATGAATTTTATCAATCGATTGGAGACGTATTGGGCGCAAGTAGAAAAATGCTCCGGCCGGGATTTGAACCCGGGTCACCGGCTCGAAAGGCCGGTATGATTGGCCGGGCTACACCACCGGAGCGCTCGGCGAGCTGATAATTCGGAGTTGTTTATATTCCTTTCGCTCCAAAGGCTTCGTCTACGAGCTTTATCGCGCAGAGGTCGCCGCACATGCTGCAAGCGTCGCTCCTCGACCTTCTGCGACTCCAGACAGCTTCTGCTTTTTCCGGATCGAGCGAAAGTTCGAACTGCCTGCGCCAGTCGAGGTTCCTCCTTGCGAGGCTCATTTCGTAGTCCCACTTCGCGGCTCTCTCTCCGATCTTGACTATATCTGCTGCGTGCGCAGCTATTTTGGCTGCTATCACTCCTTCCTTTACGTCTTCAACACTCGGCAATCCGAGGTGCTCTGCTGGGGTGACGTAGCATATGAAGTCCGCTCCGGCTTTCGCGGCTATCGCAGCCCCTATAGCGGCAGCTATGTGGTCGTAGCCAGCTGCGACGTCGGTTACGAGGGGTCCGAGCAAGTAGAGAGGAGCTTCGCCGGTTGCTATCTTCATAGCCTTCACGGAAGCTTCGATCGCATCGATCGGCATGTGTCCCGGACCTTCCACTATGCACTGAACGCCGACCTCTCTGCACCTCTCCACGAGCTCCCCGAGGACCACATACTCCATGAGCTTGACCCTGTCGGCGTCGTGAATGCAGCCGGGGCGGAACGCGTCGCCGAGACTTACAGTGACATCGTACTCCTTCAGGACTTCGAGCAGGTAGTCGAAGTTCTCGTAGTAGGGATTTTCGCGTTCGTTGTGGAGCATCCATCCGATTATTATCGCCCCACCCCTGCTTACGACTCCGAGTAGCCTTTTTGCCCTTCTCAACCTCTCGACGCTCATCCAGTTGACGCCGGCGTGGATAGTCATGAAGTCGACGCCATCTTTTGCGTGCTTCTCGACGACGGCTATGAAATCGTCTTCGCTCATGTCTACGACCTTTCTGCAGTCCCTCGCAGCCTGGTAGATCGGAACCGTTCCGAAGGGTAACCTCGTGACCTTCATGAGTCTCCTCCTTATTTCGTCGAGGTCTCCACCGGTCGATAGGTCCATTACAGCGTCGGCTCCGTACCTTTCAGCCACCCTGACTTTCTCGATCTCCTCCTCGATGTTGACGTAGTCAGCAGACGTTCCGACGTTCGCGTTGACCTTCGTGGAGCAGAACTTTCCAATGGGCTTGGGAATAGTGCCCCTTCGAACGTTCTTCGGCACGACGACGTAACCCTTGGCGATGAGTCTGAGCAGTTTCTCTACTTCCAGCCCTTCCGCTTCCGCGGCTTTTCTGATGAATTCGTCTGCCGCACCCCGTCTGGCTTCTTCGATTATCGTCATCTTCAACCAAAACGCACCGGCTGGATAAAACTTTATCTCAGGGGAGATCCCAACCCGCCGAAGGGTCGCCTTCCACGTACTTTTTCACGAGAACTTCCTCCGGTGACACTTCGAAATAGTTCGCGAGGCTGAGAAGGACGAAGAGTACGTCTGCAAGTTCCTCCTCGATTTTTTCTCTCTCACCTTTCCTGACGACCTCAGCAAGTTCTCCGACTTCCTCGAAAAGCACGGCAAGCAGGAAAAGCGGACCACTCTTTCTGTCGATGTCTCCGTACTTCTTCTCGATCTCCTTTCTGAGCCACCTTAGGTCCATGGGGGACGTAGCGCAAAGGTTAATTAACCCGATGCCCAAAAGGGAGCAAGCCGCCGTGGCTCAGCTGGTAGAGCGGGTGACTCGTAATCACCAGGTCCCGGGTTCAAATCCCGGCGGCGGCTCTGCTTCATGTGTTTCGGCGAAGGGGTAATTTGTCCCGGCAGTTCTTCGCTCTGCCCGAAGTACAGGCTGCAATTCTCAGATTTTATTGCAACTGAGGGGGCATTGGAGCGACAGCATAAAACATTTATACGATTAATTGTTTCTCATCACCATGTGGTGGTTCATCTCACCACGAGTGGTTTTCGGGGACGACGCTTTGGAGCACTTGCAGAACGAGAGGGCTGAGAGAGTTCTTATCGTAACCGACAGGACTCTCAGCGGAATGAGTTATCTCGAAGAAGTTAAGAAGAGGCTGAATGCTAATAAAGTTTCGATCTTCGACGAAGTCGAGCCGGAGCCGAGTCTGGAAACAGCTTTAAAGTGCGCCAGAGTTGCGAGGGAAGTCGGTGCGCAGCTTATCGTTGCTCTGGGTGGCGGAAGCGTGATGGATGTCGCCAAGATGGCTCGCATTCTTATGGAACTCGACGTCGACCCGGAGATGATAACACCCGTCACCGATCTATACGAGCTCGGGTTCAGGAAGAAAGCCAGGCTGATAGCGATTCCTACAACGAGCGGAACCGGAGCGGACGCAACCTGGGCGATGGTTCTTACGGACACGAAGGAGAAGAGGAAAGTCCTTCCGGCGAACAGGGAAGCTATTCCGGACGTGACGATACTCGACTACAGGTTCGTCGAGAAGCTACCCCCGAAACTCGTAGCCGGGACGGGCATGGACGCTCTAACGCACGCGGTGGAGGGCGCAATTTCGCTGTGGAGAAACGAGTTCAGCGACGCGATGTGCGAGAAAGCCATCGAGATAATTCTCAACAACCTCGAAGCATCCTACAGGGGCGACGCTGAGGCGAGGGCGAAGATGCACATCGCCGCCACGATGGCTGGAATCGGATTCGGGAACTCGCAGGTTGGAGCTGTGCATGCATTCGGGCACGCGCTCGGAGCTTACTTCAAGATTCACCACGGCGTCTGCGTCGGCGTCTTTCTGCCCTACGTTCTGCAGTTCTACATGAACGAGAAATCTTCTAAAGCCACGCTCGACCAGCTCGCGAGGAGGGTGCAACTCGAAAGCGGGGAGGAGCTGCTGGAAAGGATAGTTCAAATTATGGACGCGATAGAGTTTCCGAAGAAGATTTCGGACCTTGTTAGCGAGGAGGAGTACTTCGGAGCTCTGGAGAAGATCTGGCAGCACGCGATAAACGACGCTTGCATGGTAACGTCTCCCCGCTGTCCCGACCTTGAGCAGTCGCGGAAGATACTGGAGTACGCGTTCTATGGAAAGAGGGTGGACTTCTGAGGTGGTTGAGATGTTCGGATACTGCGGCAGGATTCTGAGGGTTAACCTCTCCGACGGGAGTGTATCGACTTTTGTGCCAGAAGAGAGCGACCTCAGGATGTTCATAGGTGGAGCCGGACTTGCTGCGAAGCTGCACTACGAAATGGGAACCTACGCCGTCGACCCGCTGTCGCCACAGAACGTCTTAGTTCTGATGACGGGTCCGCTAACGGGCACCAAAGTTCCAGCCACCAGCAGACTGGAATTCTGCGCGAAGAGTCCGCTAACGGGCATATGGGGCGAGTCGAACTCCGGCGGTAAGATGGCAGCTTACCTCAAGTACGTGGGCTGGGACGGGGTGATAATAGAGGGGAGAAGTGAGAAGCCGGTCGTGCTCAGAATAGACTCCAACGGAGCGGAGTTGGTGGACGCGGAGTCGCTCTGGGGGAAAGGCTGCTACGAAACTCAGAGAGAGATAGAAAAGGAACTGGGGGAGAAGAGGGTTTCCACGGCGGTGATAGGTCCGGCAGGCGAGAACCTGGTGAAGTACGCATGCGTCCAAGTTGACAATTCAAGGCATGCGGGCAGAACGGGGATGGGAGCCGTAATGGGCAGCAAGAAGCTCAAGGGGATAGCGGTGGTTTACGATCCGTCGGAAAGGGTGAAGGTCGCCGTAGCCGACGAGGAAGGGCTTAACAGGGTCGTCGAGGAAGTTGTGGAGAGGATAAAGAACGACTTCACGTGCAACATGTTTACGCAGCTCGGAACGTCCGGCTACGTCGAGGCTGCCGAAGGCTTCGGGGATCTGCCGATAAAGTACTTCACGCAGGGAACTTGGGAGGGAGCCAGCAAGATATCGGGAGCGGCGATGGCTGCATCGATTTTGCGTGGCAACGACGGTTGCCTGGGGTGCGTAGTCAGGTGCGGAAGAGTGGTCGAACACAGGGGAAAGCTCATCCACGGTCCGGAGTACGAAACCGTGGCAGCTTTTGGATCCCTACAGCTGAACGACGACCTCGAATCCATAGTCGAGATAAACTACCTCGTAAACGACCTCGGAATCGACTCCATCTCGGCGGGTGTTAGCATAGCCTTCGCGATGTTTCTGACGGAGAGGAGTGTAGGGGGCTTCAACATCAGGTGGGGAGACGGCGAAGCTGTGAAGAGTTTACTCTACGACATAGCCTACAGGAGGGGTAAGGGGGCTGAGCTGGCGGAGGGTGTTAGGTACGTCGGCAAAAAGTACGGGATCGAAGAGCTGGCTGCCCACGTGAAAGGACTCGAAATTCCGATGCACGATCCGAGAGCGTTCGCAAGCCTGGCGTCAGCTTACGCAACTCATCCGAGAGGAGCCTGTCACCTGCCGCACCAGATGTACCTCTACGAGATGGGGAAGACAATCAAGGAGTATGGCATCGTGAGCGAGGACAGGTTCAGCAACGACGGCAAGGGTATTCTGACGGCTAAGGTGCAGAACTTCTCCGAGCTCTTCAACACCATAACCATGTGCGCTTTCATGCCCGTTAAGCCTACGCACATCGCCGAACTGCTCAGAGCTGTTACCGGCTACGGGTACAACGTGGAGAACATTTACGTAGCTGGGGAGAGGATCTTCAACCTTAAGAGGGTTTACAACGTCAAGTGCGGTGTGACGGCTAAAGATGACAAACTGCCGGAGATAGTTCTGCAGCCGCTCGAAGGCGGAAGCGCTGGACACGTGCCGGACGTTGAAAAGCAGGTCAGGGAGCTGTACGAGTTCAGGAAGTGGGTCGACGGAATTCCGAGCAGAGAGAAGCTGGAGGAGCTCGGCTTGGGCTGGGTGGAACTTTAAGTCTTCCAGTCCTCGACCTCCATTTTTCTGCCAAGCAGCTTGTAAACGGAAACCTTCAGGAGAGCTGCAACGCAGATCATGGTCCAGAGGGGAGAGTAAAAGAAAAAATAAAGCGGTAAGAGTCTGAAATCTATCTTAAAACTGGTCTTGATCGAGCACAAAGCGATTACGCAGCTCCATATTGCAAAAGCTGCCAGGACTGCGATGAAGTTCTTGAGCACGTGCAGCTCGAAGACTGTGAGGAGTGCGAATGGTGCGAACTTGGGCGAAATTAGCAGCAGAAGCGGAAGGAGGATGTACAGAAGCTTTAAGACGATAGTATCCGGGAGTACCAGCGCTATCGCCAAACCCGTGATTGCCGGATAGAAGGGGAAGAGGTACGGCAACCAGAGGCGTGGTTTGACCATAACCCTCCTGAGATGCGCCAGCAGAGCTTCTGCTCCGCCGACAGCCCATCTTTCCCTCTGCGCTAGCCACTCCCCGAACCTCGACGGAGCCCTGGTTACAGCTCTTCCGTCGACTCTAACTCTGTAACCGCTCAAGCCTACGCGTATACCCAGCTCCGTGTCCTCGTTTATGAACTTCCTAAATCCGAGTTTCGTCACGACTTCTCGCTTCGCGGCGAAGGCTGCACCGTTTAAACTGAGGCACGAGTTTACCCTTGAGGCGAGCTTTGCCGTCAGAAACATGTTGAAGTAGTCGATGTTGACGAGCCTCTCCAAAACACCCTTTCCCTCAACCTCTTTGACAAACTCTATCACGTCGCCCTTGAACTCGGGAAGCTCGATTAGCCTCGTATCCGAATCCAGAAAAATCACATATTCGCCTTCGACTAGCTTTAGCGCGTCGTTCAGAGCTCTCCATTTTCCCCTCCTTCCGTTGCTCATGGAGACCTTCAACTTGTATCTCCGGGCGATCCCGATTAGCTCCTCGCTCGGATCATCGACGGCCAGTATCACTTCAAAATCGCCCGCCAGCTTTCGGACGTTTTCCTCGATGTATCCGGCATCCCTGTAGGCTGCTATCACCACCGAGGCTCTCATCTGCAGACTAGCACCGGAACCTCGCTCATCCTCAGAACGCGATCGGAAACGCTTCCGAGCAGGGCTTTTATGCCACCCAAACCCCTCGAACCTAGGAAGATCGTGGAGGCTTTGAGCTCCCTCTGCTTCTCTACTATTACCCTCGCTGGCGACCCTCTGGCTGTTAGGAGTCTGAAATTTATGTTTCTACCTTCGAGTTCGGGACGGAGCTCTTCGAGGTTTCTATCGTCTTCAGCAACGTAGAGAACCACGAGCTCCCCGCCGGTCTTTTCGGCTATCTCCACTCCGTACTTCAGCGCGACGCGGGAGTGCTCCGAGAAGTCGTAGGCTACGAGTATCCTCTCGAAGAGTCTTTCACACGGCTTCTCGACCCTCTTATCTTCGTTCTCCACGACTTTAGCCTTAAAAACGTAGACCGGGACGCTTGCCTTCATTGCGACGCTCTCCGAAATGCTTCCGAGGAGGATCTCTTTGAACAGACTCCTCCCCCTCGCACCCATGACGACGAAGTCGTAGTGCTGCGAAAATCTCAGGATCTCCACCACGGGGTTTCCGGTTGGGAACTCGTGAACTATCGGTTTCATTCCGTGAGACTCGATCTTCTCCACTATTTTAGGAATTTCCTCCCTCGCCCTCTTTTCCTCAGCCTCAATAAACGCCGAAGGGTCGAAACCGCCGCTCACGGTGCTCAGCTTTGTCGTGTCGATTACGAAGAGAACGCCGACCTCTTCTACGCCTACTAACTTAAAATCGTCGAGGAACTCGAGGACGATCTTGCTGTAGTCGGAGAGGTCGGTTGGAAGCAGCATCCTCCGCATGTCACAATTTCGACCTTTCCTTTATAAGAATGTGCCTAACTGTCAGGCGAAGACTTCGAGCATCTTCCGTGAAAACGTTTGAGCGTGTGCCGCCTTTAAGATTTAAATTTTCGTAATCCAAATTTCAAATATGCCGAAAATTGATTCGACGGACATAAAGATACTTCAGATTCTGCAGGAGGATGCACGAAAGAGTTTGAGGGAAATAGCAGAACGCGTCGGCGTCGCGGAGGGGACTGTTTACAACAGGATCAACAAGCTGAAAAAGCTGGGAGTCATCAAGAACTTCATACCCGTAATCGACTACTCCAAGCTGGGATATGATCTAACAGCTGTTGTGGGCATCGTAGCCGAAGGTGGGCACCTCGTTGAAATAGAGGAAGAAATCGCTAGATGCGGAAACGTGACTGCAGTATACGACGTGACGGGGGAGTTCGACATCCTCGTTGTCGCTCGCTTCCGCAGCCGGGAGGAACTCAACGATTTCGTTAAGAAGCTGGGGGGTATGGAGAACGTAAAAAAAACTTACACGATGCTCGTCCTAAACGTCGTAAAGGAGAGCCACATGGTCGATCTCAGCGACTCAGGTTGTGTAAGATGAGTTCAGCCTGACGTAGTCGTAGCTGAGATCGCAGCCTATCGCGAGACCCTCCGCACCTCCTTTATTTAAGTCCACGAGGATTTCGAACTCCTCGCACCTCTCCATAAGCTTTCTCGCGTCCTCCTCTCTGCCGGTAGCTCTTCCGTCCACGACGAGCCAGACTTCTTCGTCCCCTCTGAAGCATATCGATAACCTTTCGCTCGCTTTCGTAGAGTAGCCCACGGCTGCGACTATCCTGCCCCAGTTCGGATCGCGACCAAATACTGCTGTCTTGACGAGGAGTGAGGAAGCTACTGCTTTGGCTACGGTATTCGCCTCCTCCTCGCTTTCCGCACCGAGGACGCGAACCCTGAAGACCCTCGTCGCACCCTCGCCGTCCCTCGCTATTTGATGCGCTAAGTTCAGGCAGACTTCCCTCAACCCCTCCTCGAAGACATCACGCGGAACATTCTCTTTCATCGTCGAAACGAGCAGCACGGTGTCGTTTGTGGAAGTGTCTCCGTCGACGGTCAGCCTGTTGAAGGATGCGTCAACAGCATCTTTCAGCATCTCGTAGAGCTCTCCGCTGTCGAACGAGGCTGTCGTGAAGATGAAGCAGAGCATCGTCGCCATGTTCGGCGCTATCATTCCTGCCCCCTTCGCAACGGCTGCGATCTTCGCTTCAGCATGCGAGGCTTTCTTGATGAACCTGTCCGTCGTGGTTATGGCTCTGGCGAAGTTTTCCGCGTGTTTGTAGCTGCTGCCGAGATTCGCAGCTACCTTTGCGGCGCTCCTCCTGATCCAGTCCATGTCAAGTCTTCTGCCGATGACGCCAGTAGATGCCACCGCGATGTCTCTGGCGTCGCAGCCAAGCAGTGAAGCTGCTATCTCGCACATCTCCTTCGCGTCTCTGTAACCCTCTTCGCCTGTGAACGCGTTCGCGTTCCCGCTGTTCACGATCAGTCCCTCTATCCTGCCGTCGCTCACGTGCTCCTCGCATACGACAACTGGCGCAGCTCTCAGGCTGTTCCTCGTAAAAACGGCGGCGACGTTACCGCTGCACTTCGCCATAGCAAGCCCGTAGCGACCCTCCTTGATTCCGTTGCAGAGCACACCGACGTCGACGATCTCCATAGCTGTGCTGGGATGTAAAGTATTTTATTTCTCGCAAAGACTCGACCCGATGATAGGCGACCTCCCGACGCTTGAGGACGTGGAAACGGAGGGAAAGAGGGTTCTCATGCGAATAGACGTAAACGCTCCGATAGTGGAGTCGAAAATCCTCGACACGACGCGTTTTGAAAGCCACATTCCGACAATAGAGGAGCTTTCGAACTCCAAACTCGTTCTGATAGCCCACCAGAGCAGACCGGGGAGGAAGGACTTCACGACGCTCGAAGGACACGCGAAGGTTCTTTCGAGACTCCTCGGGAGGAGAGTAGACTACATCGACGAGATCTTCAGCAGCAGAGTGCAGGAGGCAATAAAGAGGCTCGAAGACGGAGAAGTCCTCCTGCTGGAGAACGTGAGGTTCTATTCGGAGGAAACTCTGGAGAGGAGCGCCGAAGAGCACGCGGAGTCACATCTCGTTAGAAAACTCGCCCCGCTCTTCGACGTCTTTGTCAACGACGCCTTTTCAGCCTGTCACAGAAGCCACGCTTCCCTCGTGGGGTTCGTTCCCGTTCTACCGTCTGTCGTCGGCAGACTCGTCGAGAAGGAAGTCTCAGCCCTCGAAAAAGCCCTTAAGAGCGAAGGGAAAAAGCTGTTCATTCTCGGAGGGGCTAAGATAAAGGACTCGGTCAAGGTAATGAAGAACGTCCTGGAAAACGGTATAGCCGAGAAGGTCGTGCTAACCGGCGTCGTCGCAAACTACTTTCTGAAGCTCTCGGGATTCAACATAGGCGAGGTCAACGAGAAGGTCGTTGAGGAGAACAAGGAGGGTGTGAACGACGAGGAAATGAAGAAGCTCTTGGAAAAACACAGAGAGAAGATAGTCCTGCCAGTAGACCTCGGCGTTGAGAAGGACGGAAAGAGGGCTGACGTGCCACTCGAAAAGTTCTCGGGTGAGAGGATAATGGACATAGGAATCGAGACCGCTAACTTGATAGAATCTCTGATACCAGAGTACGACATCGTCGTCATAAACGGACCAGCCGGAGTATTCGAGGACACGAGGTTCGCAATAGGAACCTACGAAGTTCTGAAAGCCGTGGCGAAAGCAAAGTACAGCGTGGTCGGTGGAGGGCACATAGCTTCCGCCGCCTCCCTTTTCGGTCTGGCAAGCAAGATGAGCCACGTTTCGACGGCTGGCGGAGCTTGCATAAGGTACCTGAGCGGGGAAAGACTCGTCGCACTGGAGGTAATTAAGGAGTACTGGAAGAGGAAGTGGGGGAATCGAAAGGAATAAAAGTAGCAAGCTCCCAACTACAACAGCCACGGTAGCTCAGCGGGTAGAGCGTTGCCTTGGTAAGGCAAAGGTCCCGGGTTCAAATCCCGGCCGTGGCTTTCTTTAAATCTTTCTTCTGAAATCCATATACCCGTGGCTCCTCTTCAGCATCGCTCAAATCCAAGGTCTTTGGGCAATTCAAGGAGTTCGGAAAGGTTAATCGAGGTCCGCCAG
>JBEVCD010000047.1:0-19736 GCA_040514265.1 Archaeoglobaceae archaeon
GGAGTTTCTCGACAACTTCGAGCGACGTGTCTGGGCGTATGGACTGATCTCTGTCGATGACCTTCCTGCTTCCGTCAGCCAGCTCGACCTCGACGGGCATTATCTCGCCCTTAACGTCGCCCTCGAACTTGTTCGGATACCCCTCGCCGTTCAGGAAATAGCCCTCTTCGAGCGCTTTCGCTGCGAGCTTGTGGCTCCTCACGCCCCACTCGTCGAGGTCGCGCTTCGTCCAGCCGAACTTGTCCTTCCACTTCTCGAAGAGTTTTTCAGCCGTCAGACCCATTACCATAGCCGTCATGAGGTCGTACTTCTGAATCAGATCCTGCCTCGCCATCAGACTCGGCGAAACGCCCATGCACGGGTTAAATTCGAGCTGCATCGGGAGGTGGGTCATATGCTCGATTCCGCAAGCGATCGTTATGTCGGAGTATCCGAGCATGATCTCCATGGCGCACTGATGCAGCGCGGACATTCCGGAGATGCAAACTCTCTCCGTCCCCTGAGCTGGAACCTCCACAGGTAGCTCCGCGAGGATCGGAATTATCCTCCCGCCAAAGAGCCAGTTCTCCTTCATCTGCATCGTGCAGCCCGTGATTATGTCTCCGATCTCCCTAGGGTCTATTCCCGTGCGGTTTATCATCTCCTTAACGAGCATCGCAGCGACGTACGGCATGTCTATTTTGTTAAAGACGTCTCTCTCGGGCTGCTGGGGTCTGCTCCTCGAAAATGGAGAGCGCAGATAGTCGACGACGTATACTTCCTCCATTCCGACACCTCAAAAAATTTTAAGCGAAGGGGTGCTTCCTTATGTAGCTCAGCCTCGAAGGCAGCTTGCCGAGTAGAGACCTGGCGATGATTTCAAGCTCAATTTCGCGCGTTCCCTCGTAGATTTCAAGTATCCTCGCATCCCTGAACATCCTGTTCACAGCTTGCTCGCACATGAATCCGTAACCTCCGTATATCTGCACAGCCTCGTAAACCATCTCGTTCGCGACCTTCGCGCAGTAGTACTTAGCCATCGCCGTCAGGGCGGGGTCGGGCATTCCCATCTTGTCTTGGAACCAGGCAGCCTGGTAAGCCAGAAGCCTGGCAGCCTCCAGCTCGGTTCGGAGCTTGGCCAGCCTCTCCTGTATCACCTGGAAGTCTATCAGCTTCCTCTCGAACACGTCCCTGTTCCTCGCGTAGTGGAACGCAAGCTCAAAAGCGCCCTGCGCCAAGCCAACCGCCTGGAAGGCTACGGGTATGCGGGTGACGTTGAAGAACATCATCGTCTGGTAGAACCCCTGCCCCTCCTGTCCGACGAGGTTCTCCTTCGGAACCCTCACGTTCTTGAAGACGACTTCCGCCGTGTCGCTCGCCCTTATTCCCATCTTGTTCGTCAGCTTCCTCGCTTCTACGCCCGGAGTATCTTTCTCGACGATGAAAACGCTCATTCCGTGGTGCCTCTTCGGCGGGTTGGGATCGGTCCTCGCGAGGACGATGTAGAAGTCGGCTATCGTCCCGTTCGTTATGAACATCTTCGTCCCGTTTATCACGTACTCGTCCCCGACTTTTTCGGCTTTCGTCTTTATCCCAGCAACGTCGCTGCCCGCCTGCGGTTCGGTGTAGCAGGCTGCGCAGATTGCCTCGCCCTTAGCGAGCGGCGGCAGATACTTCTTCTTCTGATCCTCCGTTCCGAACATCAGTATCTGCTCGCTGCCGAAGGTTGTGGACAGAATCTGTCCCAGACCTCCATCTACTCTCCAGAACTCCTCGACGACGAGGCAGGAGTCGAGGACACCCATTCCCTGCCCGCCGTACTCCTCGGGTATGCTCATCCCGACGAATCCGAGCTTCGCAGCCTTCTTCCAAAGCTCGAACGGGAACTTCTCCTCCCTGTCGCACTCCTCGGCGTAGTTCGGGAACTCCTTCTCGGCGAACTCTCTAGCTGCTTCCTTGATTGCCTTCTGCTCCTCCGTCAGGATGTGTTCCGCAAGCATCTTCCATCACCAGCGAGAGTGCGAGTTTGACAGTATTTAACTTTTTTCCATATTCAAACAAAGAAATCTTTATATTCTTGCCAATTTTTTACAATGATAAATTGTATTAAATATGTCAGCATCAAAGCTTTTATTCTTCATACGAGAACTCGAAGCATGACGAAGAAGGTCGATTTCGTCCGAACGGTCAGCATCCCGAGGGTTATAGAAGTTTCCGAATCGGCGAGAAAGAACACCCGCAACGTCGTTGAAAATTTCGGATGCTCATCTGTCCTGATTCTCACGGGAAAGAACGTCTACGAGAACGTAACTCAGAAGATAGAAGCCCGACTCGAAGAACTCGTAACCAAGACGCTCCTGGTGGGCGAAGCCAACATGAGGGAGGTCAGGAGGATTTCTTTCGAGATCGAGTTCGACGAGATAGACTGCGTCGTCGGCGTCGGCGGTGGGAGGGTTCTCGATGTGGCGAAAGTGGTGTCTACTGAGATAGACGTTCCTTTCGTCAGCATACCGTCGACCGCTTCGCACGACGGCATAGCTTCGCCTATAGCGAGCTTCAAAGAGGGTGGAAAACCCATCTCGATATCGACGAATCCCCCGGCAGCCGTGCTGGCGGACATAACGATAATCCGCAACAGCCCCATCAGACTCCTACGCAGCGGTTACGGCGATTTGATCTCCAACGTGACAGCTGTGAAGGACTGGGTCCTCGGGAGGGAAAAGAAGGGTGAGGAGTACAGCGAAGTTGCGGCGTCGATGGCTTTGATGCCCGCCCAGCTTCTTCTCAAAGAGGCTGAGGCTCTCGATCTCAAGAACCCGCAGCACCTCGACCTCCTCGTCAAGGGACTCGTTCTGAGCGGTGTGACGATATCCATAGTCGGCAGCAGCAGACCGGTCAGCGGAGCGGAGCACAAGTTCAGCCACGCGCTCGATTACCTGGGCTACGGCAGAGGTCTGCACGGTGAGCAGGTCGCGCTCGGGACGATAATAATGGAATACTTCCACGAGAAAGCCTACGGCGTTGGAGACTGGGAGATGATAAGAAACTCGCTCGAAAAAGTCAGGGCTCCGACGACTGCTAGGGAAATAGGTCTCACGAGGGAGCAGGTTATAGAGGCTTTGATGTACGCGAAGAGGATAAGGAGGAAGAGGTACACGATACTCGAAGATTTAAATCCGAGCAAGGAGGACTTCGAGATAGCGATCGAGAAGACCGGTGTGGCTTAAATGAAAGCTCTAAGAAGAGCTGCCAGCAGCCCGGGCTTTGCAAGTATGCGCGGAAACTTCCTCAACAGCGTCGAGGGCGAGTCCATGTGAACCCCGGAGAAGTCGAAATCTCTGAGGTTTTCGAATATCCCGTCGAGCTCGCGGTCTGGTAGAGTATAGAGGCGCCTTATCAGCTCGCCGAGCCTGTGCTCCTTTCCGAGCTTTTTGAGGTACGCTCTCTTGTAGGCTTTTAAGTCCGGAAAGTTGTCCGCGAGGGCGTTAGCAGCTTCAAATATGTACATCAGCCCCCCTCCGGTGTAGGGTTTCACCATCCCGGCTGCGTCGCCTATCAGCGCTACCTTTTCTGCTGCGAAGTCCACGAGTTTTGCCGGTATTGCTCCGGCTACCAGCTCAATTTTCGATCCCTTAAGTCTGCCCTCCTCTCTCAGAAAATCCTCGAAGCGCCGGAACTTCTCCAAGGCGTTACTCCTGCATACAACACCTATCTTCGCCGAGTCTTCGAGCGGTATCGCGTAGGCGAAGAAGTCGCTGAAGCGTCTGCCGAAGTATACTTCCACGTAGCGATCGTCGATCGGTTCGTACCTAACTTCGGTCTGGAGACAGGAGTAGACGGGAGGTCTTTCGAATCCGAAGGCTCTCGCTACTGCAGAGTAGACCCCGTCCGCTCCGATTACGAATTTAGCGTCTACTCTCCTTTCGCCGACGCGGAGCGGGTTTAAGCTAACCTTCGCCTTTACGACGGTTTCTACGTGCATTGAAGCCTTCTCAAAAAGCATTCTGTCCAGAATTTTTCTCTCAACGACGTAAGCTCTCCCTTCAGCTTCAACGCACACGCCCGAGGGTGAGATGAAGATCGCCCCCTCGATCTTCTTTTCGACGCACTTCCTGACTCTGACGACTCTTCCGTAGTGTTCCAGACACCTGTCGCTTATCAGTCCGGCGCATTGCACCGGGAATCCGGGGCTCTGGTGCTCTTCGGCTAAAAGCACTTCAAAGCCACCCCTGCCCAGCATGTAAGCTGCCAGGCTTCCAGCCGGTCCGCCGCCGGCTATAAGCACTTCCGTCATATCGGCGAGCTTTCGAGTATGTAGAAGGTCGCGGTTGCAGCGGCGACGAGTTCTCCCTCTTCGTTCCTGAGCTCTCCGTAGCCTACAGCGACTTTGCTGCCGATAAACAGAGGCTTTGCCTTCGCTACGAGCTTTCCCCTCCTGACCGACCGGAGGTAATGGACGTTGAGCTGAGACGTTACCGCTATCTTACCGCTGCCCGCGAGCTCGCGGTTTATGTTAAGCCCTATCGCCGAATCTAAGATGCTCGCAATAGCTCCCCCGTGAACAGCTCCGAGGGCTTGCAGGTGCTTTTCCCCGACCTCCATCTCGACCACAACACCGTCCTCGCAGACTCTGGGAACCATTCCCGTCAGCTTATACCACGGAGCCGAGGCGATAGCTCTCACGACATCTTCGAAGCCCATGCGCTGTGTGGAAGCGGGATTATAAAACTCGCCCGGTTGTGCCAAAACTTTATTACATGCCGGAAAATTTTGCGACATGGAGGTAATCTACGCTAACCTCTGCCCGGTCTGCGGCGGGGACTTGTCTCACCGCGAAATATCCTCCGGTGTCTGTGAAGATGAACACCGTCCCCTCTGCAGAATGAAGGAGGACGGAGACGTTGAGGAATTTTTCAGGTTCTTCAAAAGGTGCCTCAACAGCGAGCCGAGGGCTGTGCAGAGGATGTGGGCTCGAAGGATACTGAGAGGCGAAAGTTTTGCAGCTACAGCTCCTACCGGAGTCGGAAAGACTTCCTTCGGTCTCGTAATGTCCCTCTTTTTAGCCTGCAAGAAGAAGAGGTCTTACCTGATCCTCCCGACCTCCTTACTCGTCAAGCAGTGTGTTGAAAACCTGAAGAAGTTCGCTTCCAACGCTGGCATAGAGCTCGGGGTAAACGAGGTGAAGGGTGTTTCCGTCGGCTACTACCACGGAAAAATCGCGAGGGACGAGAAGGAGAACTTCTTTTCTAACATCAGAAACTTCGACATCCTTATCACGACGACGCAGTTCCTGTCGAGGCACTTTGATGAAATAAGGGGCGAGATATACGACTTCGTTTTCGTCGACGATGTTGATGCCGTGCTCAAAGCTTCGAAAAACGTCGACAGAATTCTGCAGCTCTTGGGCTTCCGCTGGGAGAGGGGCTGGAAGGGAGAAGCCAAGGGTGTTCTCGTGGTTTCGACGGCGACGGCTAAGAAGGGTAAGAAAGCCGAGCTGTTCCGGAAGCTTCTGAACTTTGACGTTGGTTCTTCGAGGCTGACGGTCAGAAACATAGAGGACATCACAGTTAACGACGAGTCGATGGAGATCGTAGAGCAGATCATGAGAAGACTCGGTGGAGGAGGGCTGATATACGCTAGAACAAGCGAGGAGGCTGAGAAGATCTTCGAAGCGCTGAAGGAGAGGTGGAAGGTGGGAATCGCAACCTCCGGAAGGAGCGGCGACGTGGACAGATTTGCGAGGGGGGAGCTGGACTTCCTTGTAGGCACCGCATACTACTACGGAACCCTCGTAAGAGGTCTCGATCTTCCAGAAAGAATTCGCTACGCGATATTCGTCGGATGCCCGGTGTTTCGCGTGAGGGTCGAAGATGTGGATTCAGCATCCCCGGGCGTGCTGCGCGTTCTGGCTTTGCTCTGCAGGGACAAACCGGAAATCGAACCGTTCTTGGCGAAATTGAATCAGCTTGAGACTGACGAAGAGCTGCAGATGCAGCTTAGGGAAGTTCTGAAGCCGTTGATAGAAAGGGGAGAGATTTCGGCTAGAGACGTCGTCGTAAGGAAGGGGGAGATACTGTTCCCCGACGTCAGAACCTACATACAGGGAAGCGGCAGAACCTCTCGCCTCTTTGCGGGCGGAATAACGAAGGGTGCGAGCTTCCTACTGGAAGACGACGAAGAAGTTCTAAGAGCCTTCATCGAGAGAGCCAAGTACTTCGACATCGAGTTCAAGAGCATCGAAGACGTCGATTTCGAAGCTTTGCGGAGAGAGCTCGACGAAACGAGGGAGAAGTTTAAACGCAGGGGGGAGTTCGAGCTGATAAGACCTGCGCTGTTCATAGTCGAGAGCCCGACGAAGGCTAAGCAGATATCGAGGTTCTTCGGCAAGCCCAGCGTGAAGGTCGTGGACGGGGCTGTAATCTACGAGATCCCGATGGAAAAGTTCGTCCTCCTAGTCACAGCAAGTCTGGGGCATATCACCGATCTGATTACGAACAGGGCTTTCCACGGCGTGGAGGTGAACGAGGTTTTCGTTCCCATCTATGCCTCGATAAAGCGGTGCAGGAACTGCGGATACCAGTTCACTGAGGAGCGGAAGGAATGCCCGAAGTGCGGAAGCGAGGACGTGGACGATTCGAAGAAAAGAATAGAGGCTCTGAGAAAGTTCGCACACGACGCCGAGTTTGTGATAATAGGCACAGACCCCGACGCGGAGGGTGAGAAGATAGCTTGGGACCTCAAGAACCTCCTCGCAGGGTGCGGAACGATAAAGAGAGCTGAGTTCCACGAGGTTACGAGGAGGGCTATACTCGAAGCGCTCGAATCGCTCCGCGACGTCGATGAAAACCTTGTAAAAGCCCAGGTGGTGCGTAGAATCGAGGATCGCTGGATAGGATTCGTTTTGAGTCAGAAACTGTGGGACAAGTTCAGCAACCGCAACCTCTCAGCCGGAAGGGCTCAGACCCCCGTTTTGGGCTGGGTTATACAGAGGTACAACGAGAGCAGGGAGAAGCGCAGCGTAGCCGTAATCAGAGACCTCGACTTAACACTGGAACACGACAAGAAAGAGTTCGAAGTCGAAGTAAGGCTCCTCGAAGAGAGAGAAGAGGAAAGGGTGCCGCTCCCACCCTACACGACGGACGCCATGCTCAGAGATGCGGCGGCTATACTCAAGATGTCTGCTAAAGAAGCTATGCAGGTCGCGCAGGAGCTCTTCGAGTCGGGGCTCATAACGTATCACCGCACGGATTCGACGAGAGTAAGTGAGGTCGGACTCAGAATCGCGAGGGACTACCTCGGCGAGGATTTCGTCGCGAGGGAGTGGTTCAGTGAAGGGGCGCACGAGTGCATAAGACCGACGAGGAGCGTAGACAGAGACACACTGCAGAGGCTGATTCACGAGGGTGTGATTCAAGTTGAAGGATTGAGCTGGAGACACTTCGCGCTCTACGACCTGATCTTCCGGCGCTTCATGGCATCGCAGTGCAAACCGTTTAAAGTTGTTGTGAAGGTCTACGAGATCAAATACGACGGAAAATCCGTGAGGGAGGAGAGAATAGTAGCCGCGAGCGGAAGAGCTTACGAATTGTACAGATCCGTTTGGGTCAGAAAGGAACTGCCGGTTGGCAGATTTACGGTTGAAGCTGAGATAAGAAAGGTTCCGAAAGTTCCGCTGCTTAGCCAGTCCGACGTCGTGCAGCTAATGAAGGAGCGCGGAATAGGCAGACCCTCCACCTACGCTACGATAGTCGACAGGCTTTTCATGAGAAACTACGTGATCGAGAAGGGTGGAAAGCTGATACCTACGAAGCTCGGAATAAACGTGTACGAATATCTCTCCAGGAACTACGGAAAGTTCGTCTCCGAGCTGAGGACGAGGATGCTCGAAGAGAAGATGGACGCAATAGAGAGGGGCGAGCTGGACTACTACGAAGCTCTCAGAGAGCTTTACGAAGAGATAAAAGAGATAGAAATTGCATGAGAGGAGAAGCAGCGATAGCGCTGTCAGCAATACTGATGAGCACAGTCTCGATATTCGTTCGCGAAATCGACGGCGACGCTCTAAGCGTAGCATTTCTGCGTTTCGCTTCGGCGTCCGTATTTTTAGCAGCCTTTGCAGCTGTGGCGAGGATTAGGCTGAGGATGTCCAAGATACTTTTTCTGCTGGCTCTCCTAAACCTCGCAACGGTTTCGTGCTACATCTACGCGATAAAGTCGCTCGAAGTTGCGACCGCGGCGCTACTTCTTTACGCAGCCCCCGTCTATGCTGTTCCGATCGCAGCTGCAATGGGGGAGAAAATAGAGCTCAGAAGTGTTCTTTCACTCTTAATCGGTCTTCTCGGCCTGTACCTGCTACTTTCCCCATATCCGCGCTTCGAAACGTCTCTGCTGATCGGCGTGGCTTCCGGCGTGTTCTACGCGCTCGTCTTCGCGGTCTCGAAGGTAGCCCGCAAAAACCATGAACCGCTCGAAATTTCGATCGCAAACGTCACCATCGGCGCAGCTCTGCTGCTGCCCTATTACGTTACAAACCCTGCGAGCGGGAGCCTGGCTACGGTAGTAGCCCTCGGACTCGTTCCGACTGCGATTCCGTTCTCGCTCTTTGCATACGCGATGAAGTACTTGAAGGTTCAAAAAGCTCCGCTTATAGCGCTGGTGGAGCCGGTCTCTGCAACTTTCATCGGATACGTTTACTTCGGTGAAATGTTAAGCGAAGTTCAGCTTTTCGGTGCAGCCCTCGTTCTGCTCAGCGCTGCAGTGAGCTCGAGATAGCTTCGTAAGCTTGCCTCGATGCTCTTCTCACGCCTTTCAGAAAGAGTTCGACGTACTCCTCTCTGCTCGTTCCGAAGTAATCCTTCTCGCTGACTCCTCTGTAGTAAAGCCTGTGCGCCGGATCGTCGCTAGGCTTGATTATCTCCGGCGGCGTAAACGGAGCGCCGAAGTAAAAGTCGAAGAACTCCGCCGGGGATAGAGTTTTCCTCACGAACCTCGTTACGTCGAGGAATATCAGTTTCTCGCCGTCGTAAGCGAGCTCGTAGTCGTCCCAGGGGTGGTAAACGTAACCCTCCTCGTTTAGCTTCCAGAGCAGATAGCCGGCGAGCTCGATGCACTTCCTAGCGTTCTCGACATCGACCAGCACATCGCCATCGCGGAACTCCGACAGTGGCTTCGCATTCACCCACTCCTGGAGCATGAACTCGTCGCTAAAGGCTAGGGGTTTCGCTACGTTTGCCGCGAAACGCTCCAGAAGGTTCCCGAGCGATTCGATGCACTTCTTAAAGCTCCCCACCGGCGAGTCCGGAGAGAGAACGAGCAGAGCGTACGTCCCGTCGGCTTCGACTCTGAAGACGTAGTAACGAACCCACGCCGAAGCTAAGGAGACTCTAACGTCTCCGCTTATGAAATCCGAAAACTCTTCGAGGGCTCTCCTTATCTTTTCGCTGAGTATTCTGAACCTCTCCTCTCTCGTTCTCGCGAACAGCGTTGACTTTAGGAGGTGGACCGTTATACCCCAGCACTCAACGTAGTCGTTCGCGATGTTCTCGTCAAAGGTCACCCTCATACGGGAACTCGTAGAGCTCCATGCCTACCTGCTCAACGACCCTCACCAGACCGGTCGTTCCGCAGTCCAGGCAGCGGACGATGTAAACCTTGGCGTCGAACTCGGCGTTCCTTCTCCTGAATTTTCCGTCGACGCACTTCAGCACCTCAACCCTGTGCTTCGTCCCGTCATCACAAATCGGGCAGTCGATCTCGGTAAGCATAAAATTAGTATGGCGCTGGAAACAAATCGTTTTCTGAATGCACCCGGAGTTCAACCCGTTCGCGAAGAGGTACAGGAAGGGCGTTAGGAGGGTAGCTCTGCTTTACCCCAACAGATACGTCGGGGGAATAGCTAACGTCGGTCTGCAGTACATCTACGCAGCGATAAACGAGCTGGAAAACTACGTGTGCGAGAGGTTCTACGCCGATGTGTTCGGGGGCATGCGCAGCGTCGAGAGTGGAACTCCGCTGAAAGACTTCGACCTTGTTCTCGTCAGTCTGCAGTATGAACTCGACGTCTTCAAAGCCGTAGAAATTTTGCGGAAAAGCGGTTTCAGAGGTTTGAAAATCGCCGGCGGACCGTGCGTAATGCAGAACCCCCTCCCCTTCAAACCCTTCTTCGACGCTTTCTTCGTCGGAGAGGTGGAAGGAAAATTGGAGGAGATAGTTTCTGCGAAGAGCGTTGACGATTTGAAAGGTCTTCCGGGCGTTTACACCGGTGAGGAGGAGAGTGTAAAGAGAGTCTACGCGAACCTCGGAAAACACATGGACCTCGAAATAATCGGCGAAGGAGCGTACGGGCGGTGTTTTCTCGTGGAAATAGGCAGAGGCTGCGTGAGGCTGTGCAACTTCTGCGTCGTCCGCGGAATATATTTTCCCCCCAGGTGGAGGAAGCTTGAAGACCTTCCGGAAGTCAAGAACGTCGATAAGGTCGCGCTGATAGCTCCATCACCTACCGACCATCCGAGGTTCGCGGACATCGTGCAGCTGTACGTCGAGAAGGGTTTGCGGGTTTCGCCCTCCTCGCTTCGAGCCGACGCTCTCACAGAAGAGCTAGCCGAGCTGCTCTCTAAGACGTCTAGGTCGCTGACCTTAGCTCCAGAAACGGCATCGCCGCGCTTGCTGGAGGTTGTGAATAAAGGCATAACACCCGAAGATGTCCTCAGAGCAGCGGAAGTGGCTTCCGGAAGGTTCGAGAAGTTGAAGCTCTACTACCTGGTAGGTCTTCCGGGAGAAGAGGAAGAGGACGTTGAGGCGATAGTGGAGCAAGCTAAGAAAGTTAAGCGCCTCGTCAAGCGCGTCGAGGTCTCAGTGAACCCCCTCGTCCCGAAGCCGCACACCCCCATGCAGTGGTTCGCCTTCAGGAGAGATGCAGGGAAGAAGATCCGAAAGATCGTCGCAGCCTGCAGGAAAGAAGGAATAGAGGTCGACGCAGGAAGCGTAAGGGAATTCGAGCTTCAGACGATCATATCGAGGGGCGACGAGAGCGTATCCAAGCTCATTAGCGGAGAGAAGAGACCCAGAGATTTCGAGAGATTTCTGGGGAGCTTTGAAATCGACAAGGAGTTGCCCTGGGACTTCTTAGACCACAGATACTCAAAGGCGAGGCTGAAAAAAGAGTACGAAAGGATTTTAAGCCTCGTGGAGAACAGATAATGCCCTCTCCGCGCTGAGCCGTGAGAGCTTCGCCGAGCTATGATGCGGCGGCTCCCTAGCGGGGGTATTTTAATACTCTTTTCTGATGTTTTCGCAGGGATTAAAGCGGGCTAAATTAGATAAATCCCTGAATGCAACAA
This sequence comes from Archaeoglobaceae archaeon, assembly GCA_040514265.1. Lineage (GTDB taxonomy): Archaea > Halobacteriota > Archaeoglobi > Archaeoglobales > Archaeoglobaceae > WYZ-LMO2. The sequence goes on from JBEVCD010000047.1 coordinate 11,319, forward strand.
AATTTATATAGTTGTTAGTATAAGATACTTTTGGGTGGTGAATATGGAGGAGCTGACGGAGGTGGACGAGAAGATTGTAAACCTGCTCACCGAGGCGGGGATGAACAGAAACATAGCGAAGGTAGTGGTCTTCCTGTCGAAGGTCGATGAGGCTATTTCGAGAGAAATAGAGAGGGCTGCAAACCTGAGACAGCCGGAAGTGAGCCTAGCCATGAAAGAGCTCAAGGAGCTCGGATGGGTGAAGGAGAGGGAGCTGAAAAAGAAGGGAAAGGGTAGACCTCTCAAGAGCTACAAACTAACGAGAGATCTGAAGGAGATCGCCGCCGAGCTAATCGCGAAGAAGAGAGAGGAGATAAAGAAGATGGAGGAGGACCTCGAAGAGCTCGAAAGACTCGTGGGGCTAAGATAGATGTTCCTCGACGTTAGGGTGGGCAGAAACTTCTGCCGTCTGTCGGTCGAGCGCTGCGTACTCATCTGCCACGGCTTGCCCTACGAGCCCGGTTCTGCAATTCAGAAGAGCTATTACGAGCTTGCGAAGAGGATTTCGCTTCGAATTCCGGCTATAGCCTTCGACTTCTCCGGTACGGGGTTGAGCGAGGGGAACTTCGGTCTTCTGGAATGGAAGGAAGATGTCGAGAGGTTGGCGGCTGAGTTCGGAAGAGTCATACTGCTCGGCTACAGCATGGGCGGAGCAGTTGCGGTAGCAGCCGCTGCCGAGCTGGACAACGTGGAAAAGCTCGTAACGGTCTCGTCGCCGTGCTGCCTCGACATGTTCGGAGAGGATGCGCTCAGGGCTATATACTACAACGCGAAATCGAAGAGCCTGCTTAGGGGAATCGGCGACTACGAAAACTTCAGAGAGAAGTTTCTGTCGGATTTTCTGGAAATCGAGCCGGTAAGGTGGATCGCCGAAGTTCGCGTTCCGAAGCTCATAGTCCATGGACTAAACGACGAGATCGTCCCCTTCGAGCACGCCGAGAGACTCTTCGCGAGGGCTAGGAAGCCCAAGAGTCTGATGGTCGTCCGCGACGGCGACCACTTCCTGCGGAGGAGGAGCGTCGTCACGGACAAAATAGTCGAGTGGATCGAGGGAAAAATTAGGGAAGAAAAGATTACGATTTGATCCTGTCGAGAATGTCGGTTATCTGCTTGAAGACTTCCTCGATGTCTTTCGTTCCATCCACTTCGTACAGTATTCCCTTCTTTCTGTAGTACTCTATCAGCTGCTCTGTCCTCTCCCTGTACACCCTAAACCTCTCTCTGACGACTTCCTCCTTGTCGTCGTCCCTTTGATAGAGTTCCCCGCCGCACCTGTCGCACTTGTTGTCCTCCTTCGGCGGCGAGTATATGAGGTTGTAGACGGCTCCGCAGTTCCTGCAAGTTCTGCGGTATGCTATCCTCCTCACGACCTCCTCCTCCGGAACCGCGATGTTTATCACCGCATCTATCTTCATTCCCAGTTCTTCAAGCATCTTGTCGAGCGCCTCCGCCTGTGCGAGGGTCCTCGGAAAACCGTCGAGTATGAATCCGCCGCTGCAGTCTGGCTGCTGAAGTCTCTCCTTGACGATTCCGATCACTATCTCGTCCGGTACGAGCTCGCCGCGATCCATGTACTCTTTCGCCTTTTTACCCAGCTCCGTTCCCTTTGCGACGGCTTCCCTCAGTATATCTCCAGTTGCTATGTGGACAAGCCCGTACTTCTCCGCAATCTTCTTCGCCTGCGTTCCCTTACCGGCGCCGGGTGCACCGAGCAGAATTAAGTTCATGCATTTCGATTTATTCGTAATCCTTAAGCTTTTTGATTTTTGTCAACCACCGCTTATCGGCGGGAATATAGCAACCTCGTCGTCATCCTTCAGCTCGACATCTTCTCCCCTCACGATCCTCCCGTTGACCATGATGTTCACGTATTCCCTCAGCTTCCCGCCCTCGAACATGACGTCGCCGAGCTTGGGAAAAGTTTCAGCGAGCTTTCGCAGCAGCTCGCTCAGCTTTTCAGCTTCGATTTCTATCTCCTTCACACCAGCTGCCTCCCTAAAGTTGGCGAACAGCTTAACTCTTGGCATGTTCCAAGAACTCGATGATCCTATTTATCGCTTCCCTAAGTTTCTCGAACTTGACGGCGTAGGACATTCTGATGTAACCCTCTCCGCTCTCGCCGAACGCGTTTCCCGGAACTACGGCGATGCCTTTCTCGACCAGCAGTCTCTCCGCGAACTCCTCGCTTCCCATTTCGAGGGGTATCTTCGGGAAAGCGTAGAAAGCGCCTTCGGGCTTCGGAATTTCCATGTAGGGACCGAGCTCCTTGAGGATGTAGTTCCTCCTCCTGATGTACTCCGCCTTCATCTCCTCTACTTCGTCCTGCGATCGCAGAGCTTCGAGCGCACCGATCTGGGAGGGCGTCGGAGCGCAGAGCATTGCGTACTGGTGTATCTTGAACATCGCATCGAATATGTCTGGAGGAGCTATGGCGAAGCCCACCCGCAGCCCGGTCATGGCGTAGGATTTTGAGAAACCGTTCAGAACCACCACCCTGTCCTCCATCCCGTTCAGCGACGCTATCGAGACGTGCCTTCCGGAGTAGGTCAGCTCGGCGTATATCTCGTCTGAGATGACGATTAAGTCGAGCTCGATTATCGCATCTGCGAGCTCTTCGAGCTCCTTCCTGGAGTAAGTTACGCCAGTCGGGTTGTTGGGGTAGTTCAGCACGAGAACTTTAGGCTCGAAGTTCTTAACGCTCATCAGCCGCTCGTAGTTCAGCCTGAAGTCAGGGGGTGTGGAGATCGGCACTACCTCTCCTCCACACAGTATCGTGAGCGGTCTGTAGCTGACGTAGCACGGTTCGGGAATCACAACAACATCGCCGAAGTCGACGACGGCTCTGATAGCTATGTCGAAGGCTTCGCTCACACCAGAAGTAACTATTACTTGCTCCGGCGATGCTTCAACTCCAAACTTCTCGTAGTACTTAGCAATGGCTTCCCTCAGCTCCGGTAAGCCGGCGTTCGAGGTGTAAGACGTGTAGCCCTTTTCCAGTGCGTAGATTATTTCCTCCCTGATCCTCCAGGGGACGTGGAAGTCTGGCTCACCGACGCCCAAGCTTATGACGTCTTCTCTTCCGGCTACGAGGTCGAAGAACTTCCTGATTCCAGAGGGTTTTATTTCGGCTACCCTTCCAACGACCCTACGGGACGAAGGCGAGCCTTCTGTCCTCCTCATCAGCGAATAACGTCACCCCCTCTTCCTTGTACGTTCTGAGCACGAAATGGGTGACAGTATCTCGCACTTCGGGTATCGTCGAGATCTTCTCCGCCACAAAAAACGCCACGTCCTTGAGGGTTTTACCCTTAACGACGACCTGAAAGTCGTACTCACCGCTGACCAGACGAACGGCGTGAACTTCGGGGAACTTCGCTATCCTTCTCGCTATATCGTCGTATCCCTTTTCCCTGCTCAGGGAAACCTTTACGTCGATTATCGCGTATATGTAATCCTCAACGACCTTCTCCCAGTCCACTATCGTCTTGTACTTCAGTATCACCCCACTCCTTTCAAGCTCCTCGATCAGCGATGCTATTTCCTCTTCGCTCCTCCCGAGCATTTCTGCTATCTCCTTCGGCGTTAACTTCGCGTTTTCTTCGAGCATCTTTAAAACTTCAATCTTGAGCCCGTCCACGAAGCGAGGAGTTGCGAGAGTATTTAAATTCTCCCTCCGTTACCGACTTTTTTAGGGGGTGGTGGTATGAAGTGCGAGGTCTGCGGGAATGATGCGAACGGCGTCTGCCCGCGCTGCTACAGATTCGTTTGTGGCGAATGCATCGATCCGACTACGCTCGAATGCATAGACTGCTCGTCAACGAAGAGAATAATCGAGGATGACCTTCTCAGATACGTCGACTCGATGGAGAGGAAGCTGTCCTTCATGGAGTCGAAGCTCCTCGATTGCTTTAGCTGCCCGCTGTACAAGGATTCGCTGCTCGGTTGCGTTAGGAGGGTGAAGGAGCTCGAAAGCGTCGCGAAGCTCGAAGCGTTCGAAAGGCTTGCGGAGAAGTTGCCCGATATCAAAGAGAGGGCTCAGAAGCTCGCGGTCAACTACCTCGTTAGACTCAAGATGGGGACGGGTGTGTCTAGAAATAACTCAAAAAAATAAGTATTGTAAAATATTATTGAATTAAACTTCTTCATGCTCAAGAGGTAGAGTACTCTCGCCTACGACGTCGAACTCATTCTGAATTTTCGGGTGCAGCTTCGCTATTCGTAATCTCGCAAAGAAATAAATCCACGCTAAATTACTGGGAAATAAGGCACTCGGATCTGATAAAAGAAGGTCCCAAAGCCTTAAACTGGTTTTTGAGACTCTACAAAGTTTTTCAAACTGTAAGCGAGGTCTTCGTCTGCGTTTGGGAAGGTTATCTCCCCATCGTTAAGCCGAGGGGTCTCCACTTCTTCCAGCTCCGATTTATTAACTATAACATGTTGAGTTTTAAGAGTTTTTTAGCGCTTGAAGTCTCTCTTTGCCAGCTACCGAACACAATAAAGATTATATGTCAAACATCGAACAATTGTTCGATGCCGAACACATGTTCGAAAGAACTTCAAAAAGAAATAATAAGGCTCAAAGAGGATAAAAATGCTGTAATTCTCGCTCACAACTACCAGATACCAGAAATACAGGAAGTAGCCGATTTTATCGGGGATAGTCTTGAACTGGCAAGAGAGGCTACTAAAACAGACTCGGACATAATTGTATTCTGCGGAGTCGATTTCATGGCAGAAACGGCAGCAATACTAAATCCAGATAAAAAAGTAATCGTTCCAACAATGGATGCTAAATGCCCAATGGCTGCTCAACTTCCTGCTGAACTCGTTAGGGAGACAAAAGCTAGGAATCCTGATATTCCATTTGTAATCTACGTGAACAGCTATGCCAGCGCTAAGGCCGAAGCCGACATATGCTGCACTTCGGCAAATGTGGTGAAGGTGGTTGAAAGACTGGACACAGACACAGTCTTTTTGGGTCCGGATGCAAATCTTGCATGGTTTGCCGAAACTAGAACGGGTAAGAAAGTCATACCCGTTCCTAAAGATGGCTTCTGCTACGTCCACAAGGCTTTCAGCGTTGAGCACGTTAAGGAGATGAAAAGGAAACATCCAGATGCCGTGATAATCGTGCATCCAGAATGCGATCCGGATGTGCAGCAAAAAGCGGATTATGTTGGTTCGACGAGTCAGATGCTAAAGTTTGCAAAGGAGTGCGATTACGAGAAGATAATCGTCGGCACCGAGATCGGACTGATAGAGAGGATGAGAAGAGAAATACCTGACAAGACGTTCATACCTCTGCATGAAGTTGTTTGCAGAAGTATGAAGCTCAATACGCTCGAAAATCTTCTTGAAGCTCTGAAATACGAGTCCAACGTCGTTAAAGTACCCGAAAATATTGCAGAGAGGGCAGGGAAGGCTATAAAAAGGATGGTGGAAATTCTATGAAGGTGGGCATCATAGGGTGCGGTTCAATCGGAGGCTTTGTAGCTAAATGGCTGAGCAAAGCAGATGGCTTTAAACTCGTTTCAGTTTTCGATATCGACCGTGAAAAAGCTCTAAAGCTGTCTGAGGAGATGAAGATAAACGTTGCTGAGAATATAGACGAGTTTCTGGAAAAAGACATGGATGTGGTTGTAGAAGCGGCCTCGCAGCAAGCCGTTTTTGACTACACTGAAAAAGTTCTAATGTCTGGAAAGGATTTAATTGTCCTGAGCGTTGGGGCTTTTGCCGATGAAGAGTTTTACAGCAAAATAAAGAGTTTAGCTACTAAATTAGGAAGAAAAATCTTCATACCATCCGGAGCGTTAGCGGGAGTTGACGCGATAAAAGCAGTGGCAGATTATGTCGAAGAAGTCATTTTGGTAACGAGGAAAAGCCCATCGAGTTTCGGCATGGATAAAAAAGGCGTGATTTTTGAAGGAAATGCGAGGGAGGCAGCAAGGCTTTTCCCGAGAAACTTGAACGTGGCTGCAACACTCGGTATTGCGGTCGGTTTCGATAAAGTAAGAGTTGTAGCCGTTGCCGAAGATGTTGACAAGAACGTCCACGAGATAATTGCTAGAGGAAGGTTTGGAGAGATTAGAATTATTGTTAAAAACAGAAAAATGGAAGATAACCCTAAAACGAGTTACCTTGCAGCTCTCTCTGTGATAAAAACACTTAAAAATATTAAGAGTAGTGTCGTGGTAGGATGATTCCCGACTTTATTATCAAAAAGAAGATTTTGGAGTACCTCGAGGAGGATCTTTACTACGGAGACGTAACATATGTTGAGAACAAAAACGTTCGAGCTAAGATAATCTCGAATGATAACGGCGTTATAGCTGGTGTAAGGGTTGCAAAAATCGCCTTCGAATCCTTTGGGATTAATGTTTTGGATTCGATGAGAGATGGCGATTTAGTCGGAGAGGGCGATGTTATCATGGAAGTGGAAGGCAGTTCGAAAGAAATTCTCATGCTTGAGAGAACAGTTCTTAACATTCTGATGAGGATGAGCGGAATAGCGACAGTAACAGCTGAGATGGTTGAGAAGGCAAGAAGTGTAAATCCGAAAGTTAGAATCGCCGCCACCAGAAAGACGACACCCGGCTTCAGAATCTTCGAGAAAATGGCTGTTGAGATTGGAGGTGGTGACACGCATCGCTTTGGGCTTGGAGATTGCGTCATGATTAAGGACAATCATATTGCCGTTGCTGGAGATCTGGTTAAAGCGATAAGATTAGCAAAGTCTGCGAGCTTCACGAAGAAAATTGAGGTTGAAGTTAAGAATGCTGAGGAGGCTTTGATTGCCGCAAAAGAAGGAGTTGATATAATCATGCTCGATAACTTCAAACCTAAAGAAATAGAAAAAGTTGTAGAGCTCCTAGAAAAAGAAGGGCTAAGAGGACGTGTTCTATTGGAAGCCTCGGGTGGCATAACTCCAGAAAACGTCAAAGATTATGCTAAAACTGAGATTGATATTATCTCCTCCGGTTACATCACACACTCAGCTAGAGCTCTTGATCTAAGTCTTACCATAATCTGATTTCGGCCCACTTATCGGGGCTCTCCGATACTCTCACCCTCACGACATTCAATCCCCTTTCTCTAAGCTGATTGAAAATTTCCATGCATATGTTCTCTGAAGTCGGATTTTCAATGGTTTTGTTTAGTAAGTCGTGATCGTATTTGTCCACAATCTCCTTCAAGATTTTTTTCAGCTCATAAAAATCTATAACCATGCCATTTTTAACTTCTCCCTCCACTTCAACCTCAACTTTAAAGTTGTGTCCATGCACTTTTCCGCACTTCCAGTGCCCCGGAATAAAGTGTGCTGCACTGAAAGTTTCCGAAACTCCGACTATCATCCTAATCATTTCACCCCCAAGTACTTGTGTACCTGTGGTATTAACCTAGTGTCTTTAAAGTTCATCATCCTCTTCTGCAACCTTAAAATTTCATCTATCTTAGCTCCAAAAACTGGCTGTAGGACGAAGCAGTAAACGTAATCTTTGATTGATTCGGCGGAATTTTCAACTTCTTCAGCATCAAACTTGGTTGGCAGAATTATCTTGCAGAACGTTAGCCTTCTCCTTGTATTTTTCAAAATCCTGAAACTCTTTATAGTATTTTCGAGAAGACGGTCGTAGTCTGGGTTACCTGCCTCTCTTACTTTGAGATCTCCAGCAACGTAATCCACAAATTTGAGCTTTTTAGCCTGTTCTGGAAGACTCATGTTCGTTTCGAGGTAAAATGGCTTTGTTTTTCTGAGGAATGATATGAAATCTGCGTAAAGCATTGGTTCTCCTCCGGTAAAGCAGATAGAATGTATATTCTCAGAGTTATCTATCAGCGACTGTACATAGCTCGAACTAACGGGATTCTCGACAATCCTGTTCGCAACGTAATCGGTACAAACATTAATCTCTGCTGGTGTATCGCAGTAGTTGCACCTCAGGTTACATCCAGAGAATCGGACGAAGAGCTGCCTGACACCGACTAGTATTCCTTCTCCTTGGATAGACTCGAAAATTTCACTGATTCTGGCTCTCATATTCCTTAACTTCATAGTTCTTACAGCTTCTTGCCACTCTTCATCGCTCAGCAACGGATCTTTGGCGTTGTTTAAGAGAGAAACCTTCGTTATTTTTTATTTTTTCATAGCAGCTCCAAGTGAGCTGATACGGGACTCCGAGTTTTAAACCCAGCGAGACTATCCCAGCTTTCGTCATATCGACGAACGGAGCTTTGATTTCAACTGGAGTCCAAAGGTTGGCTGAGTAGACAGCTGCGTCTTCACAGCGTACCCTGCAGCTATTGATTAATATATAGTTTTTGTTTAGGCACAATTGTTGTTTTTTGAGTTTCCTTTAGTGATACAGCTTTGTCACCCGT
>JBEVCD010000048.1:0-5334 GCA_040514265.1 Archaeoglobaceae archaeon
TACCCGTTCCCGGAGGACCGTAGAGGAGAACACCTTTTGGCGGCTCTATTCCGAGGCGCTGAAATATCTCCGGGTAGCGGAGCGGAAGCTCTATAACCTCTCTGACCTTCTGCAGCTCCTCCTTGAGCCCGCCTATGTCCTCGTAAGTTACGCTCGCCTTTCCGAGCCTTTCGTATCCCTTCGCCGGTCTGTCCCTGTAAACGACCCTCGTCGACTCCTCGATAACCACCGGTCCCTTCGGTTCGGTTTTAACGGCTACAAACACCACAGCCTGATTCTGGTTCATGTAGCTACCGAAACCCGAAAAAGCCGGAGCACCGACGAGTGGGACCAGGTCACCTTCGACGAGCGGCCTCTTCAGAAGCTGCTGCTTTAGATACTCGCCGACATCGACGCCGTAGATGCGGAGCTCCATCTTTTTCAGCGGAGCCAGGACGACGACTCTGGCTGGCGAGTAGTCGACCTTTCTGACCTTGACGAGGTCCCCTATCCCGACCCCAGCGTTCTCCCTTATGAAGCGATCGATCCTGACTATGTTCTTGCCCCAATCCCTCTTCGGAGCCCTCCAGACCTTCGCGACAGTTTTTCGCCTACCTTCAATTTCGACGATGTCGCCCGGCGATATCTGGAGCTTCATCATCGTATCCGGGTCGAGCCTGACTATCCCCCTCCCGGAGTCGCTCGGGTAGGCTTGATTTACCTTGAGCACGACCTCCATGAGCGTCACCTGTAGTATTTTTATTTTGAGGGCAAAAAAGGGTTGTGGTGATTTGATGAAGGTCGCAGTATTCGACGCATTCAACGGGGCGAGCGGGGACATGATAGTCTCCTCTCTCCTCGGCGTAGCGCTCAGCGAAGAGGATTTAAAGCAGATAGTCGAAACCCTGAACCTCAACGTGGATTTCGAAGTGAAGGAAGTAGAGAAAAGCGGTGTTAGGGCGAAGAGAGTGGAGGTAAGAGAAGAAGTCGTGGAGAGGAGCTTCGAAGAAGTAGTCGGTTTAATCCAGAGATCGAAAATTGATGAGGAAGTCAAGAGGGATGCGATCGGAATTTTCGGCAGACTGCACGAGACGGAGCGGAAGATTCACGGAGAATGCAAGTTCCACGAGGTGGGAAGCGACGATGCCATATTCGACGTCGTAGCGGCTGCTACTGGAATCAGGAGGCTGATTTCCAGAGGTTACGAGTTCTACGCAACTCCGGTAAGGCTTGGAAGCGGGTTCGTGGAGTTCTCCCACGGAAAGTATCCGGTCCCAACCTTCGCGACGCTCGAAATTCTGAAGGGTTCGCCTATCGAAGTCGTCTTCGGCGGCGAGGGGGAGCTGCTGACGCCGACGGCTGCAGCGATCCTCGCTCACTACTGCAGGGGGGTCGCGAGGTTTCCTCTAAGGGTTGAGGAGATCTCTTACGGAGCCGGAAAGAGGGACTGCGACGTCCCGAACGTTTTAAGACTTATCCTCGGGGAAGCCTACTACTTCGACAGCGTTTTCGTACTCGAAACCAGCGTAGACGACGTGAGCGGAGAGGTAGCGGGTTACGCCGTCGAGGAACTCAGAAAGCTGGAAAACGTTCTGGATGCCTGGATCGTAAGCGGATTCGGAAAGAAGTCGCGCCCGATTTTCGAAATAAAAGCTGTAGTGAAGGGAGACGCCGAGCGCGTTGCAAGCAAAATGATGCAGCTCACGGGCAGCTTAGGCGTCAGAGTTCTGCCCGTGCACCACAGAATGATAGCGCGGAGGAAGGAGGTGAGGAAGAGGGTAAGCTTGCTCGGCAGGGAGTTCGAGGTCAGGTTCAAAGCTTCCGATCCCGGGTTCGAGCACCTTAAGCCGGAGTTCGACGACGTTGCCGCTATAGCGGAGAAACTGGAAATTTCGCCAATTTTCGTGCTCAGAGAGCTCGCCAGAGCTGTCGAGCATGATAATTCCGAGCGGTAGCAGGTGCATAGACTCGCTGCTCGGCGGCGGAGTTGAGACCGGAACCATAACGCAGTTCTACGGGACGAGCGGAACCGGCAAAACGACGATATGCCTCATGCTCGCAAAGAGCGCAGCGGAGTTCGCGAAGGTAGCCTTCATAGACACTGAAGGTCTTTCAGCTGCAAGGGTCAGGCAGATATTCGGCGAAGAGAGCAGGTTCGCGAACGTCTACGTCTTCGACGTCTTGGACTTCAAGCAGCAGAGCGTAGCCGTGAAGGAAGCGGAAAAGCTCTGTAGAAGCGAGAACGTGAAGCTGATAATCGTCGACAGCTTCACAGCCCTTTACAGAAGCGAGCTCGAAGACGACAAGCACGTGAAGGTTAAGAGGGAGTTGACACAGCAGCTCACCTTTTTACTCGGAATCGCCAGGAAGTACGACGTTGCGGTGGTTATAACGAACCAGATGTTTACAGATGTTAAGAGCGGCGAAGATAAGCCACTCGGCGGCACGAGCGTGGAGCACCTGTCGAAGGTCATAGTGGCACTGGAGAGAATAGGGGACAGGCGGATAGCGAGACTCGTAAAGCACCGCTGGCTGCCTGAAGGCTTGAGCTGCGAGTTCAGGATAACCGACAAGGGGATAGAGCCCTAAAGGAGCGGAAGGTTCCCGGTAACGCGGTCTATCTTCTTCGCTTCGTCCGGACCTATGACGAGAGCGGTCACTGTTCCCGGAGGAACTTCCGTCAAGCCGGCATCGACCACGACGTCGACCGGGAGGCTCATAGCCCTCGCTTTTTCCCTAAGCGAAAGCAGGTCGTCGAGGTTCCTGACCTTTAGCACGACCTTCTTCTGCCCTCCTCTAAGCCATTTCTCCCTGATTTCGGGTTTCGCTTTCAGGAATCCCAGAATAGCGGCGTGAGCAGCCTGAACGGCTAGCTTTCCGCGGGAAAGTTTTAGGTCCTCCCTGACGACTATAACCTGCTTGATCTCATCGCTCCTCTCCGCCACTTTCGTGACTCTCATTACATCCATAAGCGAGGATTCTTCCAGTCTCGGGCTTTTATCGACGGGTTTTCGGGAGCTCCCCACATTTATTAATTCTAATATCTTTGTCTATAGGCTTCGGTGATGAGATAAGCCGTCCGCTGAACCCCAAACAAGGATCGCAGGCGACCAATCGCTTCGGCAGACAGTTTCTGACCTTGCATCACTCCTCTCCGAAACCATACCCTCTTAGCTCCTCCAAACTCACGGGCTTCGATTTTTCCTCCATCCACCTGCTCCCGACTTCTTTCGCCACTACTTCGTCGAATTCGCCGATGTGTATCCCCTCGTCGTTCACCCTCAGTATGCACCTCTTCGGAACGGCTATGAAGTCGACCCCTACCTTTACGATGAGGTAGTTTTCGTAGACGTCGATGCTTTCGCCGAAAGGCTTTCCGTCTTTGTAAACGAAGCGGCAGATCAGGTCCATGTCACCCTGTTCGTTTGAATCTTAAAAAAGTTCCTCACCGTTGTAAATTAGCTCAACATCTTCGACCTCAAATTGGTCAGACTTGTCCTATTCAAAAAAGGAAATTGTTGAGGAGGCTCGAGGTCGGGAGTTTGGGTTTGGAATACGGCATCAAACCTTTCGGAAAGCGTAGTTGAACTGTTTTTTCTTCGCTTAAGTAGAGGATCAGGATTTTTCTTCTGCTCTATTACGACTAAGAATCCAATTAGAAACTGGAACTTGTTCTGCAAGCAGTTCATTATTACAATCACTTGCGTGGTTAAGTTGACAGAACTGCGAAGTGGTGAAGACTCTTAATTGGTTGATCAGTTGCGCTTAATCGGAAGGACTTGTCAAGCATTTGATTAAGTGAGATGCATCGGTATACTTGAGCTTTTCCCAGAGTTTTTGATCGGTGGTAACGAGCTCCTCATTTAGTTTTTTAGTGAGAACTAAGAAAAGAGCATCGTAAACCGTTATATCGTACTTAACTGCCGACTCAACGGCTTCAACAAGAAAATCCTTTGACTCGTAAACCTCCGACGTGCTTATAAGTCTTTTAAGAGCTTCAGCTCTCTTTAAAGCATCTTCTCTCTTTATTCTTCCCATCCTCACGTGTTTCCATATTACATTTCCCGCCTCTGCAAAGGCTAAGTCGAGTGTGACCTTCTTCATAAGCATATACTCCTTACACTTCTCGTAGAACTCATCCTTGACGACTACACTAGCGTAAACGTTCGAATCAATGACCGGCATCCCTATCCTCCCTTATCAACTTCCAGACAGGAGCTTCGCTGACTTCCAACTCTCTGTTCATCTCCTCTATCTCTTTCAGTATTTTCTCAGCTTCTAATTGTCTGATTTTTTCCTCTATCGATTCTATCACGACTTTTTTCCAATCGATTCCAGAGTATTCCTTCATTTTCTCCTTCAATTCCTTTGGTATTCGTATACTCAAAACTTCTTGCATGGTAAACATTTTCGTTTACAATTTATAAACATTTCGTAAGCAGCAATAAGCTCCGTCAGCTTAACCACCCGAACTTTGATGCCCATGTAATAGAGTTATCGATCAACTTCCATGCAGTATCATCGCTTGAAGCTTTGCCTTTTCAGCGTCGAACTCGAGTTCTCTTTCCTCAATCTTTACCTTTATTTTACCAATCTTCAACGCTCAGATCGAGGGCTGATCACATCGGTGTCTACTCTGAAACCCACGTAAGTACTCGTAAATTCGGATAGTTCGTCGTAGGTTTCTCTAGCTTTTTCCTTCGTTATCTTAGCACTTTCCTTAACAACTCCAACCGGTTCGGATGGGAGCACTTACTGCCAGCTGAAGGTTTTGTAAACCTTGAACTTCCTGTCTGTCAAACTTTACCATCAGTTTAAGATAGCCACCTCCATCTCTGTCCTTAATTTCTGGATTTCTCACGAATCTATACTTTGGATCGTTTACTGCTGGGATTATTCCATTTAAGTAAACCGTTGAGATATTTATCTTGCTTACATCGTAGCCCGTTATTTCGATATAAATTGATTAACTCATCAGGAAGTCCGACTTCAGCAAGTCATTGATTGGCTTCACTCACGTTTTCAGTGATTACATTCAGTCCAGAAAACTTTAGCACGTTAACCGCTTCTACAGCAGTGTCGTTCATTGTCTCAAAGTCCGATCTTAAGTATTCAAAGTAAAATTTTGCTGCAATTAGTTGCCTCGTAGCCCATTCGGCATCGTTCGCCATCAAAGCTCTGTAATATTTGGTGAGTGCTCTCCTTAAAGTGTCAACGTCGTAGATCGTCTTAAACTCTATTAGCGAGAGCTCCTTCGCCGGTGATTCTGGCAGATTTTGGAGCTCTTGGGCCGGTTCTGGATATTCCAAGTATACAGGCTCGGCGTAATTTGCATCGAGGTCCTTTCATAAGAGA
>JBEVCD010000049.1:0-18585 GCA_040514265.1 Archaeoglobaceae archaeon
CGAGTTTACACGATAAAGATATATAGCGGTGGATCATCCTTGCAGCATGCGAACACTCGCGCTAATTCTGCTTCTGCTCGTCCAGCCGAGCATCGCCGTTTCCGTCAGCTACACGCTCAACCCCGAAATTCTGCTTCCGGGCGATTACGCGGACTGCGTTCTGACGATATCCACGAACCAGGAGGTGAAGGTAAACTCGATAACGATAACTGGCTACGGCGTGCAGGTTGAGCCGTCGATCCTTGCTGGAGGCAACGTCAGCGGTAGCTACACGGTTCCGTTCTCGATAAAAGCTGAGAGGGCTGGAAGGTACAACGTCGAGGTTGTGATATCGTACGACGGCGGAACGATCGTTCAGAACGTGCTCGTCGTTGTCGACGATAACTTCCCCTCCATCACTCCGCTGGAAGCCGTCTACGAGGGGGAGGTCAACAGGGTCAGGTTCGCGATCTCGACGCCCGTGGAGCTTAGGGACGTCAGGGTGAAGCCGCTCTTCAACTCATCTCCGCCGGAGGTCTTTCTGGGAACGGTTGACGGAAAAGCTGAGTTCGAGCTGCAGTTCGAAGCTGCTGAAAAGCTCGACTTCGAGCTGTCCTTCTACAACGGAAGGAACTACCACCTGCTCAGAAAGAGCGTCGAGGTGACACTTCTACCATCGAAGGGTGTTGCGATAGTCGCAAATCTGTCGAGCCCCACCGCCTACGTCGGCGAGACCGTGAAGGTCGACGTGACGATCTCTAACCTGAGAGGCGACAGCGTTTACGACGTCGTCGTCTCTCTGGTGGGCAACGGAAGTGTGGATGCGAGCGAGAGGAAGATTCCGGAGCTCGATAGTGGGAGTAGCAAGGTTCTGAGCTTTCTTTACTCGCCTAAAAAGCCCGGTGTGGATGATCTGGAGATCGTCGCCAGATATAAGGACGAGTTCGGGAACGAGCACGAGCTGAGGGAAGAGGTGAGACTTAAGGTTCTGGACGGATACCAGCTCGTTTTCACCGGAGTTGAGCTTTCGGGCTTCGGAATAGTCAGAGTGTCTGGAGACGTCAGCAACGTAGGGAAGAGCACAGCTTACAACGTTTACGTGGAAGCGAGATGCGGCGAGAGCGTGGGCGAATTTGTAGGTAACGTGGAGCCCTCGGACTTTCAAGGTTTCGAGGTCGAGCTGCCGTGCAACGACAGCGTCGAGCTTGTGGCGAGGTGGAACAACGAGCTCGGCGAAGTTTACGAGGTTAGCAAAGTTCTTGAGAGAAAGGTGGAGGAGGTCGAGGTAGCTCCGAGTCCGGTCTATCCGGCTATTGCGGCAGCCGTCGTCGTTCTCCTGATCGTCGTCGCTGTAATAGTGAGGTACCTCAGGAGATGAAGGTAGTTGTAGAGCTGGTAAACGTCCACAAAATCTACAGGACAGCCTACTACGAGGTCCACGCGCTGAGAGGAGTAAGCCTACGCGTCAAATCGGGAGAGTTTCTGGTCGTCATGGGTCCCTCCGGCAGCGGGAAGTCGACACTCCTCAATATGATCGGGTGCCTCGACAAGCCGACGAAGGGTGAAGTTATCATAAAGGGAGTAGAAACCTCGAAGCTGAGCGACAGGGAGTTAACGAACCTCCGCCGCGACACGATAGGTTTCATCTTCCAGCAGTACAACTTGATACCGACGCTCACAGCGCTGGAAAACGTGGAGCTGCCGATGGTATTCAAGGGGGTGCCGAAGGATGAGAGAGAACGCAGAGCTGCGGAGCTGCTAAAGCTCGTGGGACTTGGGGAGGCAGCCGACAGGAAACCGAACGAGTTGAGTGGAGGACAGCAGCAGCGCGTAGCCATAGCGAGAGCTCTGGCGAACGACCCCGAGATTCTGCTCTGCGACGAACCCACGGGCAACCTCGACAGCAGAACCGGCGAGCAGGTGATGGAGATAATCAAGGGTCTGAACGAAGAAGAGGGTGTGACGGTCATACTCGTGACCCACAACTCCGAGCTAAAGAAGTACGGCGACAGGGTCGTTTACATAAGGGACGGGGTAGTAGAGGTGGAGGAGAGTGTACCTTGAGCTCGCGATCAGGAACCTCAAGAGGACGAAGGTTAGGAGTGTTCTGGCTGTAGTCGGTATACTCATCGGCGTGATGGCGGTCGGAGCCATAGGAATATTCGGCGAGAGCCTGAAGAGCGCGGTGGTCAGCAACTTCGAGGACCTAGCTAACCAGGTAAACGTCTTTCCGAACTACAGGGAGGGTTACAGATACATCGACGAGAGGGACGTCAGGCTGATAGAGAGGATACAGTTCGTCGAGTCAGTTACTCCGCTCAGGAGCGACAGTCTGAGGGTCGTTTACAAGAAGGAGTCGACGATAGCAACAGTCTACGCAATGGATGAGAGGGAAGTTAAGAGGATGTTCAGGGCTGAGAAAGGAGTGATAAACCTCAAGGGTTCCTGTGTCGTCGGGAACAGACTTGCTGAACACCTCTCGCTTAGAGTAGGGTCGAAAATAACCGTGGAGGGCAGGGAGTTCAGAGTCTCAGCTATCCTCGAAGACGCCGGAGCGAGGTTCGACGTGAACCCGAACTTCGCGGTGATACTCGCAGAGGAGGACTTCGAGAAGGTCTCCGACGCGGGGATATCGATGCTGATAGTGCGCGTGGAGAGCTTCGAGAAGGTCGGGACTGTCAAGGAGGCTATAGAGGAGAAGGTGAACCGCAGGGAGGAGAAAGTGACCGTATTCGAGATGAAGTCCATACTCGAAAGTGTCGAGAGGGCTTTCGGGCAGATAAACGCGTTCCTAATGGCTATAGCTTCAGTTTCGCTCCTCGTCGCCGGCGTGAGTATTCTGAACATCATGCTGATGTCCACCATGGAGAGGACGAAGGAAATAGGCATAATGCGGGCTATAGGGGCGCAGAGAGAAACTATACTGAAGATCTTTCTGCTCGAAGCCGCGATGCTCGGACTAATCGGCAGCACAGCCGGCGGGTTGCTCAGCGTGATCGGCGGGATGCTCATAGACTACGCGCTGTTGAACGACGTGAGCTACGTTTTCCGCCCGGTTACTTTGCTCTACGTCTTCGTAGGCTTCTCCGTAGGTGTTTTCACGGCAATCGCTTCCGGCTTGTATCCGGCATGGAAGGCTTCGCGCCTCGAACCCGTGGAGGCTCTCAGATACGAGTGACGTAGAAGTACGTAACGGGGATTATGAGCGAACCCATGCAGTTTATCCTCTTGACCCCGAGTTTAACGGCGGTTAAGCCAACAGCGGAGCTGACGGCAAATACGGCTAAGCCCTCAACCCCAGTTAGCAGCGCGATGAGCGCGAGCAGGAATGCGAAGACCGAAGCTGCAACGACCCGCGCGTTCACGTTCGAGAGCTTCCTCGCAACAGCAGCTGCGATTGTGAGCGTAGCCAAGCTCGCAAATATCGCCGACGCCACGCATATCGTCGAGACCTCAAGCAGACCGCTCTGGTATTTTAGCTCCGCGAGCGCTGCGGCTGTTCCGCTCCTCTGTTTCCCGGCTGCAAGGTAGGCGAAGATACAAAGCACAGCATTTGCACTGTTCGCTGCGCTCACGGTGGAAACATATCTCTTCGCATCCCTTTCAGCGAAGGAAGCCACGAGAGTTGCAACTCCGCTGCTGATCCCGGGGAAGAGGGATACGAAGAAGCCCGCGAGCACGCCCCTAAATACACTCTCGTCGGGCAGCGAGACTCTTATCCTCTGCTTCGGTATCGAACCGCCGGAGTGCAGCAGCGTCGGTGCGGCGAAGAATCCGGTTAGCATGGGCATCAGAAGTGAAGAAACGCCGCCCCTATCGCTGTTTAGAACGTGGAATCCGACGGCTCCGCTGGCGAGGAAAACTGCGAGCGCGTAGACCCTCTGCAGCCACGCCGAATATCGCCCGGCAAACGGCTCTCCCCTCTCACTTCCGATGAGGAGAGCGGAAACGGCTATGAGCACAAGAGGCGTTGCTAACTTCAGGGCTTCTAACCTCAGTAGAAAGGCGAGGCTGAAGAACAGCGGAATGCTCAAAAAGACGGCTGCAAGGGAAGAAAAGACGGAAGTTGTCACGCACTCGTAACCTCTGCCCTCAAGCACGAGCTGGTGGGCTGGAAGAATACTAACGGCGGTCTCTTCGTCAGGCACGCCGAGGAAGGTCGTGGGGATTATGTCGGCTATCGTGTATGCTACGGCAGCTGCTATCACAACTGTAGCAGCTCCTTCGAGCTGAAGTAAAAGTAAGAGGACTGCGAAGGTGTTGCTGTGAATTCCTGGAGTAACACCAGCTATTATGCCCAAAACGGAGCCGACAAGAACTTCGAGCCACATGGGCTGTAGAACCGTGTTTTTTAAATTTTGCGATCCCGTTTTTAACAGAGTCGCAGCAGGCAACTTTATGATAATCACGGACAACCACATGCACCTCTACAACCACCTCAGGTTGAAGGCGCTTGAGCAGTTCAAGGCAGCCGGCGGAACGCACGTTTTTCTCGTTTCATTGCTGTGTCACCACTACAACGTCGTGCCGAAGAGTGGAAGGGATTTCGCTGTAGTTTTCGACGAGCACGTGAAGCTCGTGGAGAAAGCCAACAAAATTGTTAGAGCATACGCGGTTCTGAGCGTCCACCCCGCTGAGATAACGGTTCTGGGTAGCAGGTACGGCGTGGAAAAAGCCGCCGAAATTATGAAGGAAGCTCTGGAAGTCGCGGCAAAGTACGTCGCCGAGGGGAAAGCTGTGGCGATAAAGAGCGGCAGACCTCACTACGGTGTCAGCGAGAAGGTCTGGAGACTCAGTAACGAGGTTATGATGCACGCGTTCGAGGTCGCGAAAGACGTCGGCTGCGCGGTTCAGCTTCACACGGAAAGCTACACACGCGAGGGAATGGAGGAAATAGCGAGGATGGCGGACAAAGCCGGTCTCAAAAGGGAGAAGGTCGTGAAGCACTTCTCTCCGCCCCTCGTTAAGGAGTTCGAGGAGATCGGAATCTTTCCCTCCGTAATCGCCGGTGGTGACAACGTTTTGAGGGCTGCAGAGCAGGGAGACAGGTTCGTAGTTGAGACGGACTACCTCGACGACAGGAAGAGACCCGGAGCCGTGCTGGGTCCGAAAACCGTGCCGAAGAAAGTGAAGGAGCTGCTGGCCAAGGGCTACGAAGACGTCGCTCACAAGATCTGCGCAGAGAACATAGAGAAGATATACGGGGTGGAGTTATGAGGTACGTGGTCGCAGCAGCCGAGCCGGAGCTGCTCAGAAGGGGTTTCGGCAGGAGGGTGGGAGACAAGGTCTACCTCCACCCCGTCGAGGCTGCTTACCTTCAACTCAACCACGGCTACAGGTTCATGGAACTCGAAGAGCTCTTCGAGCTCGCTGAGAGGAGCGTGGAGAACTTTGAGGCGATGTTCTTTGTCTACGAAGATCTGAGGAGCAGGGGAATGAGGGTTAGAATAGAGGGCGAGTTTCTGCTCGCGAAGAGAGCCTACCTCCCGCTCTCTGAAAGAGAGAAGGTGAAGTTCACGGATCTGCTGGAAAAGGGATCGAGCTACGAAAACTTCGCGCTGGCTATAGTCGACGACGAGAGCGAGGTTACTTACTACTCCGTAACCCTCCACGAGCCGAGGGGGGAACAGGTCGAGGAGCTCAAAGTTTTCGAGGGGACGCTGATCGGCAACACCGTCGTCGTCGAGGACAGGGAGTTGTTCGAGAGGTTCTTCTACGGAAGCGAGAGGAGAAAATTCGTAGCGCTCTCGCTCATCGAGGCAGCTTATCTTGCGGAGATGGGATACCTCAGGTTGAAGAACGCGGACTGGAGGAAGCTGGTAGCCGGTATGGAGAGGAAGTTCGAGGTGTACAAAGACCTGAAGCGCAGGGGTTTGGTCGTTAAAACGGGTTTTAAATTCGGAGCGGACTTCAGGGCTTACGAGAAGGTCGAACACGTCGAAGAGCTTCCGCACTCAAAGTACCTGATCACGATAGCCGACGACAGGGAGTTCGCGATGAGTGAAATCGTGAGGGCTGTGAGACTGGCGCAGAGCGTGAGGAAAACGATGCTCTTCGCCGTGGGTGACGTTTACGTGAAGGTGGAGAGGGTGAGGGTATGAAGGTTGTCGTAGGCTCGAAAAACCCGGCGAAGGTTGAGGGAGCGAGAAGAGCTTTCGAGTTCTTCTTTGATGACGTCGAAGTCGTGGGTGTCGAGGTCAGAACTTCCGTTCCTCCGCAGCCGTTCGATGTCGAGACGATAATCGGCGCGATCGAGAGGGCCAAGCTCAGTTACAGCGAAGAATTCGATTTCTCCGTTGGAATCGAAGCCGGACTGTTCAGATTCCCGTTCACGCTGACGGGGTACTTGGACTTTCAGGTCGCAGCGGTTTACGACGGAAAGAAGATATCCGTCGGTTTCGGTCCGGGCTTCGAGTATCCGCCGACGGTAGTCGCTGAAGTCCTCCGCGGGAAGGAAGTCGGCGAGGTCATGGAGAGAATTTCGGGAATCGAAAACCTCGGGAAAAAGTTCGGAGCCGTCCACTACCTCAGCAAGGGTGCGATTTCGAGGAGCGAGCTTTCGAGGCTCGCGGTAACGATGGCTCTGATTCCGTTCGTTAACGAGCTCTATGAGAGTCGTTAGACCCTTCGACCCTTGGAAGTCCGAGCTTTGCACGTGTCCAGAAAAGTTCTCGTTCAATCCCTACACCGGCTGCTCGCACCGCTGCCTCTACTGCTACGCAACCTACATCCCCAGATTCTTCGAGCTTAGGGAGAAGAGAAATCTGCTCAGAAACCTCGAAAAAGATCTCAGGGAGCTGCCGAGAGACGCTGTGATATCAATGTCGAACAGCAGCGATCCGTACCCACCTGTCGAGAGGGAGAGAGAACTGACGAGGAAGTGCATCGAGCTCATGAGGGACTACGACGTAAAACTGCTGGTGGTTACGAAGAGCGACATCGTAATCAGGGACTTGGACCTGATCTCGGAGATGAGGGCTGCGGTCTGCATAACGATAACCGGGCTCGAAGCCTTCGAGGGAGCTCCGAGAACGGAGAGGAGGATCGAAGCCTTCAGAACCGTAAAGGACTACGGAATTCCGGCAATTCTACGTTTCGATCCGGTGATTCCGGGAGTAAACGACGGGAAGCTCTGGATAATCGAGAAGTGCGAGCCCGACCACGTGGTAACCTCGACGCTGAAGCTGAAGAGGGACGCTGTAGGTAGGCTGAAGCGCTTCGAAGAAATCAGAAGCCTCCTGCCACTCTACGTCGAGAAGCATGGTGGCTACAGGTATCTGAGGAGAGATGTGAGGGAGAGGGTTTTGAGGAAAATTGAAGAATTCTGTGCATCTTTAGGGATATCCTGCGCCTTCTGCAGAGAGGGGTTACCCTTCAAAGCTGCGAGCTGCGACGGTCAGCACCTCATTCGTCGGGTATCTGAACCCTGCCCTCCTCGATGTCCCTGAGGAACTCCTTCGGCGGCTTGCCCTCGATCGTTATGCCCATCGAAACGCAGGTGCCGATTACCTCCTTCACCACGCCTTTGAGGCTGTAGGAAAGCGACTGCTCCCTCTTCATCCTCGCGATCTTCAGAAGCTGTTCGAGTGTGAGGTTTCCGACGTATTCCTTTCCCGGGTTGCTCGAACCTTTCTCGATGCCCAGTTCCTTCTTTATCAGAGCCGATACCGGCGGAATTCCGACCTTTATCTCGAAGCTCCTGTCTTCGTAGACTATTATCTTCACGGGAACGTTTAGCCCCTCGTACTCCTTCGTCGCCTCATTTATCCTGTCCACCACCTGCTTAACGTTCAGCCCGAGAGGTCCTATTGCTGGTCCGAGCGGAGGACCCGGTGTGGCTTTTCCTCCTGGAACGAGCACGACAACCTCCTGCGGCATCAACTCACCTCCTTCCTAACGACCCTCGCGTGGTCGGCTTTTACGGTTATTGGTATGGGAACGACGGCGTTAAGGAGCTCTACCGTTATCTCGTTCTTAGCCTCGTCGACCCTCTTCACAACTGCGGTTTCACCTTTGAACGGTCCAGAGATTATTTCGATTATGTCTCCCTCCTTTATCTGCTCCGCAGCCTTCCTCGGCGTGAGGAAGTGCTCGATCTCCGAGAAGTTTATCTCCTTCTTCACGACTCCCCTCACGTGCGGCATGCCTCTTATGGTCTTTACGACGTCCTCGTAACTCTCGGCTTCGACTATTACGTATCCCTTAAGTTCTTTGGGTTCGAGTATGGAGTAGATCTTAGTTTCGTACTTCTTCGCCGCCATTTCGAGTAGATTCGCTACTATTCTCTCCTGGTTCGCGGTCGTCTTGACAGCATAAAAGCGGCTCATCTCAACGCCCCCGGAACAACCTCCATGAGCAGGTATATAACGAAGCCGACGAAGCCGACTACGAACATTACGGCTAAGGCAACCTTCGCCGTCGTGCTGAACTCTTCCCAGGTCGGCTTCCTCGCCATCTTGAGGATACTGTAATACTCTCTGAGTCTCTGCTGTAGCTCCTGGACTTTCATGAAAAGGAGGTTGGTGGAGCTGTTATTAACCTTTACCTCACGAAGTCTATACCGTACTTCCTCGTGACCGGATAGCCCTTCTTGCCGAGTATCTGCGGACTCTTGACGCCAGTTACGATTACGAGCGTCCGCATCGTGTTTTCGAGCTCCGGATCGATCATCGCTCCCCAGATTATCCTGGCGTCCGGATCTATCTTGCTATATATTTCCTCGACTACGCTCTCAGCTTCCTCGATCGTCATGTCCGGTCCGCCGGTAACGTTTATCAACGCAGCCTTTGCACCGGATATGTCTACGTCGAGCAGCGGACTCTTGAGAGCTTTTCTGACACTTTCCGCAGCCTTGTCCTCGCCGCTCGCTTCTCCGAGACCTATCATCGCCACTCCGCCCTTCTCCATCACTGTCCTCACGTCTGCGAAGTCGAGGTTTACGAGGGCTGGCTTCGTAATGAGCTCCGTTATGCCCTTAACGGCTCTCATGAGTACCTCGTCCGCTACCTTGAACGCGAGCTGTATCGGGTAGTTCGGAACTACTTCGAGCAGTTTGTCGTTCGGAATCACTATGACCGTGTCCGTAACCTCCCGGAGTCTTTCGAGACCGGCTTCGGCGTTCGCCCTTCTGACCGATCCTTCCGCCGAGAACGGGATGGTAACGACGGCGATCGTTAGAGCGCCAGCCTCCTGAGCAGCCTCCGCGACTACAGGGGCAGCGCCGGTGCCGGTTCCGCCTCCGAGACCGCAGGTTATGAAGACCATGTCTGCGCCTTCGACGACCCTCTTTATCTCCTCCTCACTCTCCCTCGCCGCCTCTTCGCCGACCTGCGGAAGACTTCCAGCTCCCAGCCCCCGCGTTCTCCTTCTGCCTATGAGTATCCTCTTGTGAGCTTTTGTGAAGTAGAGGTGCTGGGCGTCGGTGTTTATCGCTATGAGCTCCGCTCCCTCGATCCCTTCCTCATACATCCTCGATATCGTGTTGCAACCGCTCCCCCCGACGCCTATTACTTTTATTACCGTCTTCAGTTCGTGCAGAACCTGCAGAATTTCATCCTCGACATCTTCTGGCGGTTCGATCCTCTGCCTTTCACGCTCCGCTCTTGCAAGGGCTTCCTCAATTATCGATTTCATGTTTTGTCCCTCCCGTCCTCTAAAGAATTAAACCTATTTAAATTTTGTTTTCGACCTCTTTTCTCAGCATCTTGCTCCTCTCCTTTGCCGTGTATCCCGTCAGCTCTTCGAGGAACTTGTTGTAGGTCTTTATAGTCTTCACGGCTGTCTCATCGTCTGTAAGCTTCGTTTTGGACTCCACGAGAAGCCTGTTCCCGTCGAGCTTCATCTTCAGAACCTCGATGGCGCCGAAGTCCCTGACAACGTAGAAGTCGTCCTCGACGTCGAAACTTCCGAAGTGCTTCCTTACGAGCTCTTCCAGCCTTTCCCGCGTAGCCTTGTAACCTCTCTTGAACCTGTACTCGCGCATGTTCCTGGTAAGAGGGGCTGATATAAACGATTCCGTTCACGATAATCATTTCCCTCGTTTATCATTTAAAAAATTGATCTGATAAATATTATTTTGGATAAATTTTTATACGCACGCATTTGCTGGGGTTCATGGACTACTCGAAGGAGTACGAGAGTAAGTTGATATCGCCGGAGGAGGCAGCGAACCTTGTAGAGAGCGGAATGTGGATAAACCTCGGAGGAGCTGCGAGTTTCGCAGCCATCGTGGACAAATACCTTGCCAGGAGGGTTGACGAGCTGAGGGACGTGCACGTTTTTACCTTCATAGACGTGCTGCCCTACGAGTTCCTCCGCGCAGACCCCGAGTGCAGAACCTTCCGCTGGATCAGCGGCTTCGTTTACCGTGGCACGAGGTGTTTTGCCAAGGAGATAGGAGCAGCCGTTTATCTGCCCAACCTCTACCACGACGCTCCGAAGATAGCGAGGGAAGTCTACAGGGGTCGCATCGACATAGCTTTCCTGGTCACGACACCGATGGACAGGCACGGCTACTTCAACTTCGGCGTCACGTGCTCGCACATGAAGGCTATAGCTGATAGCGCGAAGAGGGTCGTTGTCATTGTTAAAAAGGACATGCCTTGGGTCTACGGAGGTTACGACGAGTGCATACACATCTCGGAAGTCGACTACGTCGTCGAGGACGACGAGTTTCCACTGCCTGCAGCTCCGTTCATGCCCACGCCCAGCGAGGCTGACGAGATGATAGCCGAAAACATCATAGAGGCAGGGTTGATAGAGAACGGCTCGACGCTTCAGGTGGGCATAGGAACGCTGCCCGATTCGGTAGTGAAGCTGCTGAAGGAACACCACTTCAGGAACCTCGGTCTCCACACGGAGATGCTCAGCGATGGCGCCATGGAGCTCATGGAGGAGGGAATAATCGACAACTCGCAGAAGAGACTCGACAGGGGCAAGTCGGTCTTCACGTTCACGATAGGCACCAGAAAGCTCTACGACTTCATAGACCGCAACCCCTCCGTTGCGGCTTATCCGGTGGACTACACGAACGATCCCTTCGTAATAGCGCAGCAGCCGAAGATGTTCTCACTCAACCAGGCTGCGCAGATCGACCTGATGGGGCAAGTGAACTCGGAGATGATGGGTCTGCTCACGCCGACGTGCAAGCTTTACCAGATAAGCGGAACCGGCGGACAGCTGGACTTCGTTCTCGGATGCTTCATGAGCGCCGACAGGATGGGCAAGTCGGTGATAGCTCTCTACTCAACTCACAACGGAAACTCCCGCATAGTTCCGACGCTTCCCGAGGGTTCGGCTGTAACAGTACCACGCGCGCTCGTTCAGTACGTCGCTACCGAATTCGGCGTGGCTCAGCTAAGGGGCTTACCAGTTCTCGAAAGGGCTATCGCGCTCATAAAGCTCGCCCACCCGGAGCATCAGGACTGGCTCGAAAAGGAGGCGAAGAGGCTGGGACTCATTCCGGAGAAGTACACAATACCAGCCGGCAAACCGGAGTACGTGCTCGTGCTAAGGAAAGACTGAGCCAAAATATTTTTATCTTCGCCATACTTTAGCCATGGCGAAGATCTACCGCGACGAAGATGCGAATCTCGATTTTCTGAAGGACAAAAGGATATGCATAGTCGGATACGGAAGCCAGGGGCACGCGCACGCACTTAATTTGAGAGACTCCGGCTGCGACGTCGTCGTAGCGCTGCCGGAGTGGGACAAGCAGAGCTGGGAGAGGGCTGAAAAGGACGGGATGAAAGTTGTCACGCTTGAGGAGATAGAGGGCGACGTCGTGGCGATGCTGATACCGGACATGGTTCAGCCAAAGGTCTACAGGGAGCATGTCGAGGGCAAGCTGAAGGAGGGAGACATGCTGATGTTCGCGCACGGCTTCAACATACACTACAACCAGATAGTCCCGCCGGAAAACGTCGACGTAGCCATGGTTGCTCCAAAGGGACCGGGACCGCTTGTTAGGAGGATGTTCGTCGAGGGCAAGGGTGTGCCGGCTCTGGTGGCTGTCCACCAGAACTACACCGGAAAAGCGCTGGAAATAGCGCTAGCTTACGCGAAGGGGATAGGAGCTACGAGAGCTGGAGTGATAGAGACGACTTTCAAGGAGGAAACCGAAACTGACCTCTTCGGCGAGCAGGTCGACCTCTGCGGAGGAGTTGCGGAGATGATCAAGAGCAGCTTCGAGGTGCTGGTTGAAGCCGGATACCAGCCGGAGGTCGCGTACTTCGAAGTTCTGCACGAGCTGAAGCTGATAGTCGATCTAATCTACGAGGGCGGGATATACAACATGTGGAGCGCTGTGAGCGAGACCGCCAAGTACGGCGGGATGACGAGGGGCAAGAGGATATTCAACGAGGCTGTCAAAGAGGAGATGAGGAGGATACTGAAGGAAATTCAGACCGGTGAGTTCGCAAGGGAGTGGATCCTCGAAAACCTCGCAGGAAGACCGGTTTACAACAAGCTGCTCGAAATGGAGAAAAACCACCCGATAGAAAAGGTGGGAGCTGAGATGAGAAAGCTGATTCCGTGGCTGCGCAAGGATTAATACCGCAAACACAAACTATTTTTATGGGCTTCAGGTTCATCGACCACACAGCCGACGTGGCGTTCGAAGTCTGGGGCGAGACGATTTCCGAGCTGATAGAGAGTGCCAGCCACGCTTTTTATGAAGCCTTCGTGGAAGTGGACAAGCTTGGAACCGATACGAGCAGAAGCGTGGAGGTTGAAGCCGAAGATGTCGACATGCTCCTCTACAAGTGGCTCAACGAGCTCCTCTACCTCTTCGACACGGAGTTCTTCGCGGCGAAGGAGGTTAAGGTGACGGCGGACGAGAACAGGGCGAGGGGTGTGCTGATAGGGTCGAGGTTCACGCCAGAAATGGTAAAGGTTGAGCCGAAGGCTATAACTATGCACAAGTTCAGAGTTGAAAAGAGGGACAAGTACTACGCTTACGTCGTGGTAGACATATGAGGCAGATCGACCTTCCGCTCCACAGCGGTAAAGCGCCCTACTGGCTTCTGAGCAGGATGAAAAAACTTGCGGAACCGATAGTCTACCTCATAGTGAACGAGTTCGGAGAGCTTGAATTTCTGAGAAGAATTTCCGATCCCGTCTTCTTCCAGTGCTTTTCGAACGTCCTCGGCTTCGACTGGAATTCGAGCGGGTCGACGACCGTTTTGACGGGCGTGCTTAAGTCTGTGCTGAACGAAAAAGACTTCGGAATCAAAATAGCTGGAGGAAAGGGTAGCAACGCCCTGAGAACCCCGGAGGAAGTTAGAAAGCTAGCTGAAGATGTCGGAGCGGACGCTGAAAGGATAATAGAGTTCAGCAGATTCGCAGCCAAAGCAGACAGCGCCGCGCTGATCGACGGGTACGACATATACCACCACGCGGTGATATTCAGCGAGAAGCACTTCACAGTCGTTCAGCAGGGGATGAACGAAGTCAGCAGAATGGCGAGACGCTACCACTGGAAGGTCTACAGAACGACGCCGGGCATAGAAGACGTCCACGAGGGGATAGCTGCGGACAGGATCGAGAGGAGTGTTACGAACATGCAGTCCCGTGAGAGCAGGGAAGCCCGCGAGACGTGCTTGGACATCGTCCGCGACGGATGCTTCAAGAGAGACTACCGCAGATTGCTCTCGATAGTCAGGAAGGGGGACAGGTTGACGGTCCCGCGCAGGATAGACTGGAAAGCGGTCGAGATAGCCTACAACCTACAGCCGGAGAGGTTCGAGGACCTCCTAATGGTGAGGGGCGTGGGCAGGGAGACGATCAGAGCTCTCGCCCTAATAGCTGAACTCGTTTACGGCGTCGACTACGATAAAAAAGACCCGGCCAAGTTCTGCTTCGCGGTCGGCGGCAAGGATGGCGTGCCTTTCCCTGTCAGAAAGGACGTCTATGACGAGCTGATAGCGTTCATGAGGGACGTCGTCAGACAATCCGACCTCTCGGCATTCGAGAAGACCCAAGTTCTGAGGAGGCTTGCAGCATGGATGTCGTAGTTTCGAGGAGTGAGATAAATGGAGTTGCGGTTCCTCCCCCCTCGAAGAGCTATACTCACAGAGCTCTGATAGCTGCGAGCCTGTCTGGGAGAGCCAGAGTGTTCAACCCTCTGTTTTCGGAGGACACGATTGCAACGATGAGGGCGTGCAGAAACATGGGGGCGAGGATCGAGAGGAAACGCGACTTCCTGCTGATCGAGGGCTGCGACGTGAGAGGGGGCTACTACTACTTCGCGAACTCCGGCACGACGCTGAGGATTTTCATCGCTCTCCTCGCCATGACAGGCGATACTTCAACCCTCGACGGTGACGCTTCGCTGAGGAGGAGACCGAACAGGGAGCTGGCTATAGCAGTCGAAAAGCTTGGAGGCAGGGTTTGGGGGAGGGGCGGATACGAGGCTCCGCTCAGAGTAAGGGGGATTATGAAAGGTGGAGAAGTTGAGCTGAAAGCTATGAGCTCCCAGTTCGTCACGGCACTGCTCTTCGCGCTCCCGCTTGCGAAGTTCGAGTCGAAGATAGTCGCGAACGTAACTTCGAAGCCCTACATCGACGTGACGTTGCACGTGCTCGAAGAGAGCGGCGTTCGCGTATGGAGCGAAGACGCCTACTACGTGGAACCGTCGGATTTCAGGCTCCGAAAATTCCGCGTTCCGGTGGATTTCAGCTCTGCGAGCTATTTGATCGCCGCCGGGCTTCTGGCTGGTGAAGTCAGGATACTGAACGCCTACGACACGTTTCAGGGCGACAAGAAGATAGTGGACGTCGCGAGACAGATGGGCGGAGACGTGCGCTGGAACAGGGAAGAGGGCGTGATTGTTGCAAGGCGTTCGGAACTAGAAGGCGTGGAATTCGATGCCCGCGAAACGCCCGACTTGGTTCCGACTGTTGCAGTCTTGGCAGCAGCCGCGAAGGGTGTCAGCGTGATAAGAAACGCCGAACATTTAAGGATAAAGGAGAGCGACAGGATAGCGACGATATGCCGCAACCTGAGAGCTCTGGGCTTCGAGGTCGAGGAGTACGCGGACGGGATGAAGATCGTCGGGAGAAGCGGAAACTTCAGCGGAACCGTCGACTCGTTCGGCGACCATCGGATAGCCATGTCCTTCTCGCTCCTCGGTCTGCTTGGTAAAATAAAAGTCAGGGGAGCCGAGTGCGTCTCCGTCTCCTTCCCCGGATTCTTCGAAGTCCTTCGAAGTCTGGGTGCCAGGGTTTCGAGAGCTTAGACGTTCTCCCCCAGGAAAATTCCGGAGTACCCTTCCGTTTCGCTGCAGAGTCTCAGGAACACGAGCTGCAGTATTCTCGAATTCCTCCTCAGCCAGATTCCGTATTCGTTGTGGACGACCAAGCCGACCTCGCTCCTACCCTCGTAGCCAGCGTCCCAGAAGGCAGTTATGAGGCTCACTCCGTTCCTAGCGAGCGTGGAGCGGGGCTTTGCGATGGCGATGACGTCCTTCGGTAGCTTTACGACCTCGTTTATGCGAACCCTGTAGACTCCCTTCGGCAGGTACACCCACTCGACGAAGTCGACCTCTTCAGCATCGCATATCACTCGCTGGGAGTTGTCAAAGTCGACTTTGCCAGCGCTCCTGAGCTTGAAGACCTTCCCGAGCGTGCAGTCGAATCCGTTGGGCTGGAGCTGCGTTTCGAGGTCTAAGTAGTCTCTGATCAAACCCTCCTCCTCTATCAACCTTCTAATCTCCTCCTTGCTTAGCACGCACATGGCGGAAATAGCGGCGGGTATTTATCTCCTCCACTCCTGCTCTCTCATGAAGTCCACGTAGTAGGCGTTCACGTCATCGTACAACCCGGCTATCTTCGCGACCTCCACGGCTATTATGTGCGCGCAGAGACCCTTGCCCCTAAGGTTTATCTGAAAGTCCGGGCATGTGCAGAAGAACTCCTCGACTATGTACTCCTCCCTCCCGACGACGACGAAGAAGTCTCTGTACTTCTTTACTCTGCGGTCGCGGAGGTAGAAGTAGGCTTTCTCGCCGCGCTTTCCGTAGGTTAGAAGCAAAAGCTTGTAGAGTTCGTATCCGATCCCCTTCCTGGCAACCTCGGCGACCTCACTCGGTAGGAGCATCTATCCTGCTGAGCTCGATTACCGTGCTTATGGCATCCACGCCATCTATCCAGCTCAGAACGATGCCCCCGTCGTTTATGTCCAACTCCGGAAGCTTCTCACCTTTTATCACCTTCGCACCCATCCTTGCTACGGCATCCATCGCAGCCTCCAAGTCGCCCTCGGCTTCGCTCTTCAGAGCCTCCTTCAGCAGACTCTCAAAGCTCTTCTTGCTGCTCTTCCCTTCAAGGTAGTACCTGAAAGACCTGAGCACAGCTTTAGCACTCTCAACGCTGAACGCGAAGAACTCGTCTTTCAGCTCCTCGCCGAAGCTCCTTCTAACATCGAAGACCCTTTCGGCTTTCTTGAGCTGCTCGATAGCTTCTCCCTTCCTGATCTCTCTCTCGTTTAAGGCTCTCAAAAGGCTCAGGCAAGCGATAACTACGTCTTCGACGAACTGATCGAGGATCTTGAATACTTCTTCGTCGTTTTCGGCTTCCTCAAGTCTCTTTATCCAGTTGTTGAGTCTCTCGGCTGAGTAGACCATCGCAACAACTCGCGCGTCACGTTATAAAACTTGTCGTTAAGCTTTTACAGGAGCGGTGTACTTGCAGCATGGCAATTGGGTTCGTGCTTATAAAGGTCTTTCCGGGGAAGGAGAGGAAGGTTTACGACGAGCTCGTCTCCATGAAGGAGGTAGAGGAACTCTACCCCCTTTTCGGCGAATACGACCTTATAGCGAAGGTCGTCGTCAGGAGTCTGGAGGAGCTGAGTGACGTGGTGGTTAACAAGATAAGGAAAATTGAGGGAGTCGTCGAGACCAAGACCCTCACGGGGGCGAAGTTCTGATGCTGAGGGGGATCAGGATAATCGCTGAGAACAGGATAGGTGTTCTCAGAGATATAACGACCATAATCGCCGACGAGGGCGGGAACATAACCTACGCCCAGACGTTCGTGCTGAAAGCCGGAGAGTACGCCGGAAAAGCCCTTGTCTACTTCGAGGTCGAGGGCGGAAACTTCGAGAGGATGGTTGAGAGGATAAAGCAGCTGGAATCCGTGCTGGAAGTCGAGGAGGAGAAACCTTTCGAGCAGGTTTACGGCAAGAGAGTGATAATACTTGGCGGCGGAGCCCTCGTTTCGCAGGTTGCGATAGGCGCGATAAGCGAGGCGGACAGACACAACCTGAGGGGAGAGAGGATAAGCGTGGACACGATGCCCATAGTGGGAGAGGAGGAGATAGCCGAAGCTGTTCGGGCTGTTTCGAGACTTCACAGAGCTGAGGTACTCGTGCTAGCCGGCGGAATAATGGGTGGAAAGATAACTGAGGAGGTGAAGAAGCTGAAGAAGAGCGGCATAAAGGTAATATCCCTTAACATGCTCGGTAGCGTTCCGCACGTCGCGGACCTCGTCGTTAGCGACCCCGTCATGGCTGGAACGCTCGCCGTGATGCACTTGAGTGACAGAGCAGTCTTCAATATAGACCGCGTGAGGGGGAGAAGGATCTAAAAGCTTGGGCAGTCTTACGGCGAAGGTTGCCCTCCAAAAGCTCTATTCCTCCTCCGTAGCTCTATCAGCTTCTTGGATGCAAAGCAAGTCCGCTTCCCCTGCCCGTCGTGAAAAACTCTCAGAAACCTATCCCGAGCTCTTATCTTGTTTATATTCCTGACGTACTCCGACCTGAACTCATCCTCCAGCAGTTCAGCGATTCCACCTTTCGTTGACGTCGGTGTAAGCGAGCAGGCAGAGGGCTTTCCTCGCCTCCAGCCAGAACTCTCTTTCAATAGAACTTAAAGCTCGAATTGATCGGGATTCTTCTGCAGAAAGGTTTCGTGCTCGAATTCAAGCCGAGACTTTTCAAGATGTTTTTGCAGTGCTTTTCACATCTATCGCAGCAATAATGCTTCTTTTTGCCGTATCAGGTTTGCTTTTTCTGTAGTTTTTTCTCAAATTTCTTTACAGATTTGGACACCGGATGTAACTCGGACAGGATCTTAGGTTCAGTTCTTCGTAAGTGATATGTTTTACCAGAACAACTTTCCTCGGCATTACGAGTTGATAGAATAATTAGCATATATTATTTTCGTGTATAGGCTTGAACTTTACGAAGGATGCAGAAACAAAAGAAAACTTCTTGCAATAAAACTCTACTACGAAGGCTACAAGGACTACGAAATAGCGCAAAAATTCTGAAAGGAGTACAACGGTAAGAAGGTGGAAGAGAGGTGGAACAAAAGGGGATACGAAGGTTGAGAGGAAGAAAGGAGGGTAGAAGAGGGAGGAATGGGAGAAGATAGCTGAGCTGTTGAAGAAGGAATGGACCTGAAAGAAGTTGTAGTCTACGTTAAAAACGAATGCGGAGCTAAATATTCTTAGTGGAGGAGCTGAGAGATACTGTTATAGGATTTGCAGATAAAAGCAACATAGAATGGGATCCGAAGAGAAGAAGGACTCTCGGTTTTAAGAAAATTAAAGCTGAGACGACAAGGAAGAGGAAAACCTTAGATTCATGAGCTTAAGGAATGATGTAGCA
>JBEVCD010000050.1:0-18379 GCA_040514265.1 Archaeoglobaceae archaeon
GAATAATGGATTCTTAGCCGTAATAGAGCAGAAAAATATCTTGATCCTCTGCTTCAGAGAAGAGAACACCGATTCAGCTACGCTTTCCGAAAGGTTTGGTGTTCGAATTCTAAACCAAAGCTCTCCAAAGCCCGGATCAGCCAAAGAGCGACAGTAAATCGGGGGTTAAATTTAAGTTCGCATAAAGTGCATCACACTAAAAGAGAAAAATTTATTAACAAATGTTAAAACTCGACCCATGCACATACCCGACGGATACCTCGACCCGTCCATTGCGGCGACTTTTTACATCCTCAGCATGGCTGTCATAGCATACTCGATAAGGAAGACGAAAGTTCTCCCGCAGCATTTTGGAGTGGTAGCCGCGGCGATATTCGCTGCGCAGATGCTGAACTGGCCAATACCCGGTGGCACGTCGGCGCACTTCGTAGGCGGCGCGCTGGCGGGGATACTGCTTGGACCCTACGCCGGCTGTCTGGCGATGAGCGTGGTTTTGATCGTTCAGTGCCTCGTATTCGCCGACGGAGGCATAACGGCTCTTGGAGCGAACATCTGGAACATGGCAGTCGTAAACGTCTTCGTGGGATACGGAATCTTCAAGGCACTGGAGAAGTACAGAAGTGCTGCGGCTTTCCTTGCCGGCTGGCTCGGCATAACGCTTGCAGCAGTATTCGCGGGCTTGGAAGTTGGTCTGTCGAAGCACTTCATCTACGGAATGGAGGTTGCCGTTCCGGTCATGGGTTTCTGGCATGCGCTACTCGGCGTGGTTGAAGGCGTCGTAACGGCTGCAGTTGTAAGCGTAGCCCGGGTGGAGGCGGAGGCTGCAGTGTCCAAGAAACCCCTCGCGGTAATAGCGGCTATGATAATCGTTTCGCCGCTTTTCGCTTACGCAGCCGAGCTCGTCGGCTACACTGAGCCTCTTGAAAGGGCAGCTGAGGAGTTGGGGCTCGAAGAGGGTTCCATTTATCCGGGACTCATTCCGGACTACGAGATACCCGGACTCGGCTACGCGAGCAGCTTGGTGAGCGGAGCTGTGGGAATACTTATAGTCCTAGCCCTCGCCTACCTGCTGAATGCACGAGCTGCTAGAAAGAACGCTTAAAGAAGCTTCACAGTACTTCAGGGACTTCCTCGTGCACGAGTACGTGAAAAAGAGCTCTCTTCACAACGTGGACGCGAGGCTGAAGTTCCTCGTCTCAATAATTTTTGTTCTGCTCGTGCTGCTGACTTTTGAGATTGCGAAGATCCTCGTCGTCACACTTTCGATTCTCGCCATCGCGATTGCGAGCGGCGTGAGCGTCAGAATTCTGCTGAAGAGATCCTGGCTGTTCACGTTCTTCAGCTTCCTCATACTCTTGCCCGCTTCGCTAAACAACTTCGAGTATCTGGCGGCGTTCGTTCTCAGAGTCATGACGTCGATACTGGCTGTGCAACTCTTCGTTGTAACTACTCCCTTCAGCGAAGTCTGTGCGGCGCTAAGGTGGTTCAGAGTTCCGAAGACAATCGTCGATTCCGTCTGGCTCACCTACAGGTACGCGATTCTGCTCTTCAACGATCTCCTCTCCATACTGCTCGCGAGAGCAAGTAGGAGAGTCTCGAAGGGCAGCCACCTCGACGTCTGGCGTCACGGTGGGAAGGCTGTAGGAACCTTTTTCCTCAGAGCTTTCGAGAGGGCTGAGATGGTAGAGCTGGCGACGAAAGCGAGGGGCAATCTGGACTGGAAAAGAAACTGGAAGCTCAAGGAGGAGGATGCGATCTACGCCTGCATAGCTGCGGTGGTGGTATACTGGTGGTGGACACTCTGATCGAGCTCGAAAACGTTACCTACATCTACCCAGATGGAAGCGTCGGCGTTGAGGATGTAACCCTCTCAGTAGCGGAGGGTGAGAGAGTAGCCCTCATCGGCGCGAACGGCAGCGGGAAGTCGACGCTTATACTGCTTATGGCAGCCCTTCTGAAGCCAACGAGAGGCAAGGTTCGAGTCTTCGGGAACAGGTTAAGCGTCGAGCAGCTGAGGCGCAAGATAGGCGTTGTATTTCAGAATCCCGACGACTTTCTGTTCAATCCGACGGTTAAGGACGAGCTGGAGTACGTCCCGAGACAGCTCGGCTGGAGCGAGCGGGAGATAGCTGAGAAAGTTGAGAGAATTGCGAAGCTCTTCGCGATCGAAAACGTGCTCGAAAAACCACCTTTCAGGTTGAGCGGGGGGGAGAAGAAGAAGGTCGAGCTCGCGAGCGTGCTGATTTACGAGCCCGAAGTTCTTCTGCTCGACGAACCCACGGCTAACGTCGACGGCAGGACGAGGAGGCTGCTCGTGAAAATTCTGTCTGATTACGACGGTACCGTCGTAATTGCAACCCACGAGCTCGACGTGGCTGAGAGATTAGCCGACAGGTTCGTGATACTCAACTCCCGCAGGATTTTCGCCGTAGGCGGCAGGGAGGTTCTGGATAAGAAGACGCTTGAGGAAGCGGGAATCATTTAGTCGTAACCGTGCAGCCTCCCTCCTCTACTATGACCGTGTGCTCCCACTGGCTGACCTTCCCGCCGCTCACCTCGGACAGCACGGGATAGGCTCTGAACACTCCCTCTCTCACGAGCCTCGCTACTATAATGTCCGGAGCGTTTATCCAGCGCCTCGCGAAGGGTAGGGTTCTGTACTCGCTAAGCACCTTTTCGATTAGCTGTCTGGCGGGTTTCATCCTCACCGGTTTGGCTGCGATCAGACTGTAGATCTCGCACTCGCCCCTCTCGGCAACTCTGCCGACTCCGTCGGTTGCGAAGGGCTCGATCGCTATTACCATACCCTCCCTCAGCTCGACACCCTTCGCAGCCGAGTGGTTGGGCACCGTCGGTGGCGCGTGGACGACGTACGGCAGCAAGCCGTGACCTGTCAAGTTTACGACGGGCTTGTATCCGTAACTCCTTATAGTTTCCTCTATTATCTTTCCGAGCTCAGCTGTCGTCGTTCCGGCTTTTACGCTCTCAACAGCAGCCTCGCAAGCCTCCTTCGCGGCTCTTATCATCTCCCTGTGATCTCCCAGGTCTACGCTGACAGCCATGTCGGCGATGTAGCCATCGACGTGCACGCCTACGTCGAGTTTCACCAAGCTACCTTCTTCGAACACCCTTTCGTCGCCCGCTTTCGGCGTGAAGTGCGCAGCATCGCTGTCGATGCTCAGGTTGCAGGGGAAAGCGGGCTTTGCTCCTAGCTCGACGATCCTCTTTTCCACGAACTCCGCGACGTCCAGGATCTTCACTCCGGGCTTCACTTTTTCCACAGCCTCCTCTACGACCTTTTTGAGTATTCTGCCGGCTTCGAGCAGCTTTTCGACCTCTTCGTCCTTCATCGCCTAAAGCCGGGAAAAATAGATTTATGAAGATACCGAAGCTGTTCGATGGTAAGAGTTGGCTGTTGCGGCTTCCCGGTTTCGATGAAGAAGTACTTCGAAACCTTCGACGTCGTGGAGGTTCAGAAAACCTTCTACAATCCCCCAAAGGTCGAAACTGCAAGGAAGTGGAGGAAGGAAGCTCCGGAAGGTTTCGAGTTCACGGTAAAAGCTTGGCAACTGATAACGCACCCCCCGAGCAGCCCCACTTACAGGAAGGCCGGGATAAAGGTCGAGGACGCGGGCTTCTTCAAACCTATTAAGGTTGTCTTCGAAGCGTGGGAGAGGACGCGGGAAGTTGCTAAAGCACTCGAAGCGAAGTTCTTGCTCTTTCAGACGCCAAAGAGCTTCACGGACAGCGAGGAGAACGTAAAGAACATGAGGGAGTTCTTCGGCTCGATAGAGAGGGAGTTCGTGTTCGGCTTCGAGCCGAGGGGTTGGAGCAGGGAGAGAATCCTGAAGGTCTGCGAGGAACTCGACCTTGTGCACGTCGTCGACCCCTTCGTGGAGGAGCAGCTGTACGGGGACATCATCTACTACCGGCTGCACGGCGAGAAGGGGTACAGACACAAGTACAGCGACGAGGAGCTCGAAAGACTCCGCGATATGTGTGTGAAGGAAGGTTACGTGATGTTCAACAACGTTCACATGTTCGACGACGCGCAGCGCTTCAAAAAGCTCTTAGAAGCAGGAAACTCGCGGCAAAAGCCAGAGTAGGCGTTGCCATCCAGGAGACGAATACCCGCCTCAGGAGCGAGAACCTAACACTCCTCGTACTCTTCGCAGCTCCGACGCCGGCGATAGCTCCGACGACGCAGTATGTGGTCGAAACAGGCATGCCTAGGAAGGTGAAGAAGAGAACCGTTAAACCCGCCGCGAGCTGTGCGGAAAGTCCGGAAAAGACATCGAGAACGGTTATTCCTTTACCCACAGTCTCTGCCACTCGCTTGTTGACCATCCTGCTTCCCGCATACAGCGATGCAACTCCGAGAAGTGCAGCCTGATAGAAGTCGAGGGCTCCGTAACCGACAGCTGCAGCCATCGCAGTAGCCAGCTCGTTGGCTCCGGTGTTGAAAGCGACTACGCAGCCGCTGGTTATAAGAAGCACTCTCAGAATCCTCTCGACGCTTAGCACGTGCCTCCTGGCTGTGAGTCTTCTAATCATCGCGTAAAGGACGATTCCGAGCAGCATGGCGCCGAGTGGCGACACTATCCACGAAACAACTATTTTTGCGAACATGTCCCAGCTGACTTCAAGACCCAGAGCCAAGCTCGAGCCCACGAGGCTTGCGACGATCGCCTGGTGACTCGAAACCGGTGTGCGTAGGAGGTTCGCAATTATTATGGCAGCTGCGGAAATCACCATGCTCGTCGCAACGACTTTGGCGTTTAGCTCAGCAAGCTCACTGCCCACGGTAGCTATTACCCTCTGACTGGCGAGCACGAAGCCGAGGAGAACCATCGCCGCCAGTATGTAAGTGCTCGTCCTGAAGCTTACAACTCCGCAGCCGACGCAGATTCCGAAGGAGTTGCTCGAATCGTTGGAACCTATCGCAAAAGCCAGCAGGGCTGCAGCCAAGATTATCGCCGGCTCCATCCGGACCCCCCGCTACCTACTGCGGAAGGATTAAATAGCGAGCTCTCGCAGCCTTGCCCATGGCGAGGTTCCCGGAAGCCGAGGCGAGGCTGTTCAACGTCAAGATATGCATGCGCTGCAACGCCCGCAACCCCTGGAGAGCTAAGACGTGCAGGAAGTGCGGATACAAGGGGCTCAGACCGAAGTCCAAGGAAAGAAAGGGAAGGGGCAAGAAGTAAACTTACTCGCTCTCTCTGTAAGCCTTCAAAACGGCGTTTACGATTTTCTCTCTCGCCTCCCTCGTCGTAGGGTGGAACACGTCCTGAAAACTTCCGTCCCTCATCTTTCTTCCGGGCATTCCTACCCAGAGCCCCTTTTCGTTCTCCAGAACCTTTATCCCCTTCACGACGAACTCGTTGTCCAGACTCACAGAGGCGTACGCCTTAACAGCTCCCTTCCCTTTCACCCTGTATATTCTCACATCCGTAATCTCCGCCAAACTGCACACCTCTCGAAATTTCGCACCCCTCGGTTCGTAGCTATTTAACCTTTTCCCTCCACTGGAGGTAACTGCACATCGGACACCCGAGATTCCATGTCCTGCGACCTTCGCGTATCTTCACCTCCCTCATCTCGTGCTTCCCGCAGGTTTTTGCGGTCAAAACGAGGCTCCCCTTCTGCGGAAGGGGAAGCGTGAAGCTGCAGTCGGGGTACTTGCTGCAACCGATGAACCTCTTCTTTTTCCTCTTTACAACCAGCTCTCCGCCGCACTCAGGACACTTGCCCACGATCTTGTCCCTCCTAACGCTCTTCCTAAGCTCTTTGGAGAGTTTTTCGTGATTCACAGAGCTCAGAACGCTTGCGAGCATCCTCCTCGAAGTCTCTACGACCTCTTCTTCCCTCTTCTTCCCCTCCGCGATAAGGTCCATCTCCCTTTCGAGCTCCGCTGTCATTTCGGGAAGCGTTATTTTTTCCGCGAAGTTCTTGAGCGTGTTTATTACTGCGAACGCAACTTCGCTCGGTCTGAACGGGTTTCCGCTGACGTAGCCCCGGTTTACGAGCTTCCTTATTATCTCGTGCCTAGTCGACTTCGTGCCCAAGTTCAGCCTCTCCATCAGCTTTATGAGGGACGAAGCCGAGTAGCGGGACGGCGGCTTCGTCTTCTTCTCCTCCACGGTCTTTGCGAGGATCTTCAACCTCTCGCCAACCCTGAGTATCGGAATTTCGCTCTCTTCTGCTCCGGAGTACACGTATACAGCCCTCCAGCCGGGCTCTACGAGCTTCTTGCCGCCAGCAACGAAGCGAACGCCGTTGCAGTCTATTTCAGCCTTTCTAACCTCCCAGACCGCTTTGGGTGCCAAGGTTGCGAGGAAACGCCTGGCGACGAGCTCGTATATCAGCCTCTCCTCTCTGCTGAAATCCCCCGGAGGAGCAGTCGGGTGTATCGGCGGGTGATCGCTCGTCTCCTTCCTTCCCCTCGATGGGATTATCTGGGGTTGCGAAAGGACGATTTTTACCTCCTTCGGGAAGGCTGAGGCTAGCATCTTGACTATGGATAGCAGGTCAAGCGTTTTCGGATACACCGTGTTGTCCGTTCGCGGGTAACTTATGTAGCCGTTCATGTAGAGATTTTCCGCTATCTGCATGGCTCTGTGCGGACTCATGAAGCGCGAAGCTTCCTTCAGGAACTCCGTGGTGTTGAAGGGGATAGGTCTCCCCTCCTCGACCCTCTTCCTGTCGTAGGACTTCACTGTTCCGTACTCCCCGACCCTCGCGAGGACCTCTTCAGCTGACTTCCTGTCCTCGTATCTCTTCGGGTGCTTCGCCGGAAAACCGAAGTTGGCTGTGATCTCGTAAAACTTCTTGGGCTTGAAGTTCCTTATTTCGATTTCTCTCTCGACGATCAGGCGAAGCGTCGGCGTTTGAACCCTCCCGACGCTGAGGAAGTCCTTTCCAAGTCTTCCAGCGCTGAGGGATATGAGTCTGGTGAGCACAGCTCCCCACAGGAGGTCGATTTTCTGCCTCGCGAGCGCAGCTTTCGCGAGGTTGTAGTCGACGCCCGTCCTGCTGGCGAAAGCTCTCCTTATCTCTTCCGGCGTTATCGCACTGTACCTCGCTCTGTCCACGCGGACGTTGGGGTTTACGGACTTTATTATTTCGAGGGCTTCAACACCTATCAGTTCTCCCTCTCTGTCGAAGTCCGTCGCTACCGTCACCGTATCCGCCCTCACTGCCAGCTCCTTCAGAACTTTGCAGATCTGCTTCTCCTTCACCTTTTTCACGAAACTGGCGTTAAGAAGAGTTTCCAGCGGCGTCGAACGCCAGCTGTTGAGTTCCTCCGGAAAGTCGAGCTCGACTATGTGTCCCTTGAGTCCGATGACGTAGGCGTCGCTCGACGGGGAATAGTAGTAGTTGACCTTTCCGTTTCTCACGACTTTCACATCACTGAACAGAATTTTCGCTATCCTCCTCGCCGCTATGTCCTTCTCGACAACTATCAGCCAACTCATAACCAGTCGAGCATCCTCGTCTTCATCTCCCTCCTCTTCCTCTCCATGAACCTTATCACGGTCGAGTGCTGGGCGCCTTCGATGAGCATCATCACGGCTTCCCTTGCAGCCGCTACCGCGTCGGCGTCACCTATTATCGCAACGTACTTGTCGCTCACAGCTACGTTCACTCCGAGGGTGTCCTCTATCTGCTTGCGCATTCTGCCCTCTTTTCCTATTATCCTTCCCTTCACCCTCTGCATCGCCTTCTCGCTTACGAACTGGGAGAGGTCTATCACTTCGAGCACGACCATCTCGTCTTCCAGCAGCTTCATCGCAACCTCCGGACTGAAACCCCTCGCTATAGCCGTAACGACATCGCGGGCGCGCATGAAGCTGAGCGAATCCCCGCACTCCAGCTTTACGGCGTTGCCCCTCACCTTTATCCTGCATCCAGTCAGCTCCTCTATCCTCTTCTTTACCTCTCCGTCCTTCCCTATGAGAACAGCGATCCTGTCCTCGGGAACCTCAATCTCAAGCTCCATATCAACCACCCGTAACCTCTTCGTAGAGCTCTTCCGCGTCAACCTTCACCCCAAATTTCGCAAAGAACCTGGCGATGTTCTTTAAATCTCTCCGCAGGTAGCTGTCGGCTAGCGGATGATCGACAAGCACAGCCTGCCCCATGTCTATCAGGTATACCTTGTCGAGCAGCATGATGTTGTATTCGCTCAGATCGGCGTGGACGAGCTCCGCCCTCTTGTAGAGCTTTTTCACGTTTTTAATCACATCCTCGAAAACGTCGGAGGCTACGTCTTTCAGCTCCCTACCGATGTCAACGAGCGTCGGGGCTGGAACCTCGTTCTCGCCTATGAACTGCATCAGTATGACGTTCTTCATATGCTCGTAGGGGCGGGGCACGCTGACGCCCGCTTCGTATGCTCTTTCGAGGTTTCTGAACTCCTTCTCGGTCCATACGAATATCTTCTCTTTCGGCGAGATTCTGCGCATGTCGAAACGGCGGTCGCCGAAGAGATATTCGTCGAGCTTTTCGAACTCGCTCGTCTCTATCCTGTAGATCTTCACAGCCATCGGTACGTCCTTGCCCTCGTAGCACCCATCGGCGTAGAAGACGTTCGCCTCCTTTCCCGTGCTCACGACGCCGCCAAGGGCTTTTATGTATCCTTTCGCCGAGAGTTTGTAGAGGGTCTTCAGCGTTCTGCCGTCCAAGACCTCCTCGTATATTTTCCTCTCCTCGCTGTCGATCTCCTTTATTCTGAGTCTGTCTAACAGCTTGTCGAGCTCTCGAACTCTGTCTTTCACGCGTCATGTTGGGAGCGGGGTATTTATAACATTGCGGGTTAGCCTTTGAAGATGCGCGTAGCGATCCAGTTACCGGACGGGCTGAAGGTTAAAGCTTTGGAGATCGCGAAAGAGTGGATGGAGAAGGGTTACGAGGTCGTGATTTCGGGCGACTCGTGCTTCGGCGCGTGCGATGTAGATTTCAGACTGCTCGAACACGCCGACATGCTCGTTCACTACGCCCACACCCCCATAATCGAAGACGACAGGATCGTTTACGTCCCCTACCCCGTCGACTACGATCCACACATAGACTTCGAGTTTGCAGAAAGGAGACTCCTACTGGCTGCGACCGCTCAATACTGCCACAGGCTTCGTGAAGTTAAGGAGCACCTCGAATCCAAAGGTTATGAGGTTCTGCTGAGGAGGGGCGACGCTAGGGTTAAGCTGGAG
This sequence comes from Archaeoglobaceae archaeon, assembly GCA_040514265.1. GTDB lineage: Archaea > Halobacteriota > Archaeoglobi > Archaeoglobales > Archaeoglobaceae > WYZ-LMO2. The sequence goes on from JBEVCD010000050.1 coordinate 9,210, forward strand.
GGGCAGGTTCTGGGCTGCAACTACAGCGCTCTGAGGGGAGAAGCCGATGCGGTCCTGTTGATTTCAGACGGCGTTTTCCACGCGAAGGGAGCTGCGCTCTACACGGGGAAGAAGGTCTACGCTTACAACCCGCTGACGAGGGAGCTTGAAGTCGTTACGGCTGAGAACTTCGTCAGAGAGAGGTACGTCCAGATCGCGAGGTGCTACGGGAAGAGGAAGGTCGGAGTGCTGCTGTCGAAGAAGCCGGGGCAGAGAAGGGAAACTCTGGCTTTCGAACTCGCGAAGCTTGCGAGGGAGAGAGGTTTCGAAGCCTTCGTGGTCAGCATAGATGACGTAACAACCGAGAAGCTCGCGAACCTCCCCTTCGAATTCTACGTGAACACGGCTTGTCCACGCGTTACCTACGACGACTACCGGAACTTCTCCAAACCAATCATATCCCCGCAGGAGTTCAGACTTTTGCTCGGACTTGACGGAGAGTTAAAACTCGATGAAATTACTATTGTGTAACAGAAATTTTTTCAAAACTGATGATTTAGTATAGTCTTAATGAAGGCTGTAGCGACAGCCTCCTTCTTAGGAATCCTCGCGCTGTTACCTCTGATATTAGTCGATACTGGTTACGCTGCGTTAGCCGAACCGGTAGCCTACACGATGGCTATCGTTCTCACGTCCACGTCTCTCCTCTTTTCGGTCATTCTGGTTGCAAAGTCTGGAGGTGAAAGGCGAACCTTCGCAGCCTCGGCTGTGCTCACATCACTGCTCATGCTGCTCGGTGTCGTGCTGGTATCGTTCGTTGTTTACTCCGGAACCGAACCCCTCGACTTTCGCTACGCTTTTACCCTCGCTCCGCTGCCCCTCGTAACCTTCGGCGCAGCGAAGCTCGTGAAGGACTGGAGGTTCCTGAAACCGGAAAGCCTCGTCGCGACCCTCGTAGCTTCGGCGGTTATAGTCATAAACTACACGGCGCTTAAAGCCATCGTGTGCGCGATTCCGCTGTATATCCTGACTTCAATCGTCATCTGCATCGCCGGGGTCATCATTTACTCGATCCTGCTCGTCATCTACATCGGCGTCGAGGCGAGAACTTACTGGCTCTCCGTGCTGTCCTTCCTGATATTCTACGACCTGATGATCCTCGCATTCATAAAAAGCCAGTGCGTCGGCGACCCTCTGTACACTTATCCGACCTTCTGCTACAACCTCTCTCTGGTAGCTCTCGTCGTCGGTCTCTACGAGATATACAGAGGTGAAATAGTCACTTTCAGTCTGGGGGAGCTCGAAGAGCGGCGCAGAAAGTTAGAAAAACTTTACAGGAGACTTGAGGAGCTCAGAGACGTTCTGTCGGTAATAAACAAGATGCTGAGGCACGACATCCTGAACAAGCTGCACATAATACACGGTTACATCGAAGCTTACGAGCAGACGAAGGATGCGACGCTACTAGAGAGGGCGAGGGACACCGTTTGGGAGTGTGTGCGTTACATAGAGAGGTTAAGAGACCTCGAAAGGGCTATCAGCTCGGGAAGCGAGGAGTTGAAGCCAGTTTCAGTCAGGGAAGTCGTCGAGGACGTGCTCAAGAATTACGATCTGGAAGCCAGAGTAAATGGAAGGTGTGTGGCAATGGCTGACGACGCTCTTTACGCCGTGATAGACAACATACTGTCTAACGTAGCGAAGCACTCCGGCAGCAGAAGGGTCGATGTGCTGTTGTCGGAATACGAAGACGAGTGCGAGATAAGGATAGCCGACTACGGTATCGGAATTCCGGACGAGCTCAAGCAGAAGGTCTTCGAGGAAGGCTTCAGCGCAACCGGGGGGAGCGGTCTGGGGCTTTACATAGTCAGAAAGGTCGTGGAGAGGTACGGCGGCAGGATATGGATAGAGGACAACAAGCCCCGCGGAACGGTCTTTGTGATAAGGTTAAAAACACCGAAGAGTAGAATGAAACCGCTGTGATGAAAGGGCCCCTCTGACGCGTGATGAGGGTCTTGAGTTCTGAGCCTATATCTGCTCCAGAAGAGCCCGGCAATCTCTGATTATTCTCTCGTTCGCCCTCTTTATCACCTCTATCGGGTTCTCGCCGTTCGTTCTTACATAGAGTTCCGGCTCGCCAACTAGCGGGTGGGGGATCCTGTACCTCGCTATCACGACGTGTTCGTCTTCGGCTAGGTACTGCTGGAGCAGGTTGAGGAACGTGTGATCCTCGCCCCTAACGATCATCTTGACGTAGTCGTCTCCAATTTCTACGATCTTTATCTCCATAAAGCTGCGGTCGAGGGATGAAATTTAAGCGTGTCGATGGTCAGCACTTTTAAATACACCCCTCGAATTTTTAGTTTCATGAAGGAAGTTCCGCTTCCGGAGGTGAACATAGGTCTGGTGGGTCACGTTGATCACGGTAAAACCACGCTAGTAGCTGCTTTGAGCGGTGTGTGGACCGACAGGCACAGCGAGGAGATAAAAAGGGGCATATCGATAAAACTCGGCTACGCCGACTGCACGTTTCGGAAGTGCCCCCTCTGCGAGCCGCCGCAGGCTTACACGGTTGAAGAGGTTTGCCCAATTCACGGCGTCGAGACAGAGATTCTCCGGACTGTGAGCTTCGTCGACAGTCCGGGGCACGAGATGCTGATGGCGACGATGCTCAGCGGGGCAGCGCTGATGGATGGAGCCGTCCTCGTTATCGCCGCAAACGAGAAGTGTCCCCGCCCTCAGACAAAGGAGCACCTGATGGCGCTGCAGATAATCGGCGTGGACAAGATAGTCATAGCGCAGAACAAGATAGATATCGTGAGTAAGGAGAGAGTCCTCGAAAACTACAGGGAGATAAAGGAGTTCGTGAAGGGAACTATAGCCGAAAACGCTCCGATAATCCCGATCTCAGCCCAGCAGAAGATAAATCTCGACGCGCTCATAGAGGCGATAGAGGAAACAATTCCGACGCCTGAGAGAGACCTCGACTCCCCCCCGCTGATGCACATAGCGAGGAGCTTCGACGTGAACAAGCCCGGAACGCCGCCGGAGAAGCTTCTCGGCGGAGTCGTCGGCGGGAGCCTTTCGAGAGGAAGACTGAGGGTCGGCGACGAGATCGAGATAAGACCGGGTGTGAAGGATGAGAGGGGCAACTGGCAGCCCATAATAACGGAGGTCCAGAGCATAATGGCTTCCGGCAGGTTCATCGAAGAAGCCACGCCCGGTGGGCTGATAGGCGTCGCCACGAAGCTGGATCCGTACTACACAAAGAGCGACGCGCTTGTCGGCAACGTGCTCGGACACGTCAACGAGCTGCCGGACGTTCTCGACAGCTTTACCATGGAGGTGCAACTGCTTGAGAAGGTCGTCGGACTTGAAGAGGACGTGGAAGTTGAGAAGATAAAGATGAACGAGCCCCTCATGCTTGCAGTCGGAACGTCGATAACGCTCGCAGTAGTGACGTCTGCGAGGGACGACGTAGTCGAGGTCAAACTTCGCCGCCCAGTCTGTGCCGAATCTGGATGGAGAGTTGCGATAAGCAGGAGAGTAGGTTCGAGATGGAGGCTAATAGGGGCAGGGGTAATCGTGTAGCCGTAATAGACACGAACGTACTGATGTACGTCTTCCTGAACAGGGTGGACGTGATCTCTCAGCTCAGGGAGCTCGGATTCAGAAGACTCATCGTGCCTTCGAGTGTTGTCAAGGAGCTCGAAAACCTGTCTAGGAGCCTGAGGGGGAAAGAGAAGAGGGCTGCACTCTTCGCACTCGAACTCATCGAGAGGGAAGGCATCGAGGTCGTCGAGGTCACCAAGAGGAGGGACGAGGCGGTCTTGGAGTTAGCCGAGAAACTGGGAGGCTGCGTGATTACGAACGACAAGAGCCTGAAAAGGGTAGCCAGGGAGAGGGGGTTGCCGGTAGGAACGCTCAGAGAGGGTAGCTACATCGAGGTTACAGAGTTCTGAGAATCCTCTTCACTTCCCTCGCAACCGCTCTGGCAAGCGGAACCGGAACGGCTTCGCCCACCATCGAGTACTGCACTCTCAAGCCGCCCGCAAAAACGTGATCGTCGGGGAAACCCATCAGCCTCGCGTGCTCCCTCACACTCAGCAGCCTGTCAACGAAGGGGTGCACGAACCTGGAATGCCCCATCACCGGCGGAGCTGGGCGGTAGGGGTGCAGCCTCACGTAGTTCCTGTAGCGACCCCTCGCACCCTCGAAACTCACGAGCGACTCGCCCCACTTCAGATTTCTGACATCCCTCGTGAGCTTCTCCGCTCTGTGGTTCGGCACGTCGTCGCTGAGCTCTACGAGATCGCCTATGGCGTCTATGACCCTCGGATTCTTCTTAGAAGGCTCCGGGGAAATTTTGAAGTTCGAGATGAACACTCTCTTTCGCTTCGACGGGTTTCCGTAATCTTCTGCCCTCAGAACGTTGAAGTGAACGTCGTAACCTGCTTTTCTGAATTCTCTTATCAGAGCCTCTCTCACGTCCAGAATTCCGGGAACGTTCTCCATCACGAACACCTTCGGCTTTAACTCCTTCACGAGTCTGACGAAGTGCAGCGTCAGCTGACCTCTCTTATCGACGTAAAGCCTGTCGCTGGCTTTTGCAAATCGCGTCGCGTTCGCAGCCGTGAACGGTTCGCAGGGCGGCGAACCTATCAGAACTTCGACGTCGCCGCAAATTCTCTCTATATCCCTTCCGGTCACGAGCTTCACGTCCTTCTCAATCACCTCGGCGTCGAAGTTTAGTCTGTACGTTTCGGCGACGGGTTTGAAGTTCTCCACAGCCGCGACTACCTCGAAGCCCTCCTCCACGAACCCCCTGCTGAACCCCCCGGCGCCGGCGAATAGGTCGACGAGCACGGATAAACTTGGAGAACGCGGAAGAAAACGTTTACTTGAAGGTTTCGGGTATAGCCTTCCCAAGCTCCACGAGGAACCTCAGACCCTGCGAGATCAGCTGCGCCACGTCGCTGGCGAGCCTTTCGAGCAGCGTTAGATCGCTGGAAAGAAGTTCGTAGGCGTTCCTGTAGATGTACGCCAGCCCCTTCGTCCCCTGCGGGTCGCCGAAGAACTCCGTCGCGTTGCTTCCGAGGACGTTTATCGCTGCTGCGGTGTTGTTCAAAGCCGTCTCGTTGTTTAGAGTAACGTTGAGAACTTTCTCTGCGATCTCCGACGTCCAGTAGGAGTTCACGAGCAGGCCGTAGATAACTCCCCAAACGTTCGAGAAATTGAGACTTTTTCCCTGAGCAGCGAGAGTCTCGTTAGTAGCCGAAGCTACCATAAGCTGAAGCAGGTTGGCGACGGCTTCCAGCGAAAGTGCTACGTAGCTTATCGCAAGTTCGGCAACATCGGCAACCGAAACCACATTGTTAGTCTCTCACAGGGTTAAAAATTTTGTGAATAGGCGAACATAATTATTATTGTGTAGATGTAGAGTATCGCCGAGATTGCGCCGAAGGGAACGAGTATGAGGTTTGGAGTCACGTTGAGCTTCCTCCCATCCCAGACTCTCCTGATCACGTAAACGTAAGCCAGAGTGTAGAAGATTATTAGCGGAGAGAGAACCCTTAGCAGCATACTGCCGCTGTTTACCATCACGAAGAACCAGAGGACAACGCTTGCGGCTGAGAGCGGGTAGAGGGCTTTCAAGGTTTTTTGGGGTCCGAAGAACGCCGGGGTGTTTTTGAGCCCGGCTTTCAGGTCGAATTCGTAGTCGGAGAGAGCGGTAGGTATGTAGAACGTGGCTGCAAGCACGAAAGCTGCCGCGTAAACTTCTAACCCCTCGACGTGGTTGCCGACGAGCATACCAGCGTGAAATATCAGCGTAGCGGCTGCCGCATTTGTGGCGACATCCAATACAGCCCTCGCCTTGAACCTGAACGGCGGGCAGGAGTAGAGGTAGCCCAGGAGGTTCGCGAAGCTCATCGTCGCGAAGAATTCGACGCTTACGGCTGCTGCGGACGCCAAGGAAATTGCCAGAAAGATCAGTGCAAGGAGCCAGGCTTCGAGGACGCTGATCTCTCCGGTCACGAGGGGCTGGAGTGAAAGAGCGATGTCCTTCGTCCTTCCGTCGTGAAACCTGTCGACGTCCCGGTCGTAAATGGCGTTCACCGTGAAGCTGAAGCTCATCCAAGCTGCAAAGGAAATCGTGGCAAACAGAAGATTTCTGAAGCTTGCAGCTTCAGCTCCGACCGCGATGCCGACGGCAAAGGGTAGGAGGAAGCAGGTCCAGGCTGCTGGTCTGAGGAGTCTGTAGTACTTCGACAGCGCGCCAGCTTTGAACTCAGCGACGAATCGCTGTGACATAGATTTCCCTTTCGAGTTTCCTCTTCAGGTTCTCCAGACCTTTTGCAACGCTGGCTTCGAGCTCTCCCTTCAGCTTCCTAGCCCTCAACCAGCCGAGCAGAGGGGGACCGAGCTTCAGGCTGAGCCTGAAGTAGTACCTGAAACCGGTCTCAGTCTTCTTCAGTATCCCCTCGTGGATCAGCTCGCGCAGCTTTCTGTCTCTCGTTTCCAGAGCTTCGGCGTATTTACGTGGCGGATCCCACTCTATCACGCACGTTCGGAATTCGCAGCTTCTACGTCCGAGTCTAACGACGTAGCGCTTAACGGCTAGCAATCCTTCTCCCTCGACCTGCTCGCACCTCGTCACGATCGGAAGCCACTCGACGACATTCTCGACGTTCGTTATGTATTCGAAGCCCCTATCGACGGGCGCCTCGATCTCCACACTCTTGCTTATCCTTATCTCCCCGCCCAACCTCGAAAGAATCGGAACTCTCTCCTCGTCTGGGATGCTCCTGACCACGGTCTCAACAAAACTTCCGCCGACAGCTTCCCTGATCATCGAGTCCACGACTTTGAGCGTGGCGACGAAGAAGGACGTCGCGGCTATCAGCAGACCTGCGATTATCATGGCGATTCCTAAGATCCCGACTCCGGTGAAGACGAAAAGTATCCCCAGGATCGTCATCAGGAAGCCGATCAGAAAGAGCAAAACACCTGTCACGAACGTTTTCAGTCCGAGTTTGAAAGCCCTCCTCCAACTCACACCCAACACCTCACATAAACTCAAAAGTTTTCATAACATAATGGACAGTCGCGTTCAGAGCTCTGGCGAGGTTCACGGCTATTTCTGTGGAGTTCTCCCTCTTGCTCTCGTTGGTAAGCTCAAGGTAGGTGTGTTTGGCGATGTAGGTCATACCGCTCTCTCCGCTGAGCGTTCCCGTGAAGTTCTCGTAGTTCTCGGAAACTGTGACGATGAATGAGTTGAATTCCGCGAAAGCGCTGCTGTTCATAGCTGTAACTGCTACGATGCTTGTCAAGAACTTCAGAAACCAGACCAGAACCGATAGGTTTGCGTAAACGAAGTTCGGGTGGTCTGGTGGCAGAGCGGAAACTATCGGTTCGAGCAACCCCCACGTCAGGATGTAGAGGTTGTTGAACGGAGTGAGGATTCCGTTCCATACGAACTCGCTCACGGGTGCGATCAACTTCTCACCTCCAGCTGTTCGGACACGTTCAGAACGATCTTCATGCTGATGTTAACGGCGTCGAGCAGAGCCTTTGTCAGTTCCACGGCGAAGTTTTCGTCGATCAGGTTCACCATTTCCATGTTTATCTTAGACATACCTCTGCTACCTTCGAAGTCGCCGAATATCTCGGTCGAGTTCGAACCGACGTAGTTCACGGCGTCGGCGAAGTAGCCCATAGCCGTTACGTTCTCGCTCATTATGTCCAGCGCAGCCCCCTCGCCGACGTAGTTCATCGAGAACCAGTAGAAGAAGCTGCCGAAGGAGTAGGTGACGTTCCAGAGGTGAGAGGGGTCGAGCTGAGTCTTCGTCAGGAGCTCGGAGGAAGCTTGGATTAGGTCGAATATCGTTGTAAGAAGCGTGAGGAGTAGGTTCGCGTGGTCGAGAGCTGCGACCATCGGGGTTTAGCGAAAGAGCAATCTTAAAAATCTTTCGTTTAAAATGTTGATACTTATCATCATATCTCGCGAATTATAAGTGTAATGACCACCACACTTAATGGTAATAAATTATAAATACTCGGGCTCAGAGTTACAATCATGAAGAGTCTTGTGGGAGAGAACATAGCAGAAATCGACGCGGAGAAGCTGAAGGAAGTCGAAAGACCCTGGCTCAAGGCTTACGACGAGGGAGTGCCGGCAACGATAGAGTACCCTGTAATACCGCTACACAGACTCTACGAGAACGTAGCCAAAAAATACGGAGACAAAGTTCTCGCGGACTTCATCGGTAAAAAAATGACGTACAGACAGCTAATCGAGGGTGGGCAGAAGGTCTTGTCCTTCCTTTACGACCTCGGCATCGGGAAAGGTGACAGGGTCGTCGTCTGCCTTCCGAACACGCCGCACTACATGCAGATAGCCTATGCTGTCTGGAAGGCTGGTGCAACGCTTGTTCAGGCGAATCCGATCTATTCGACGAGGGAGCTGAAATACATCGTAGAAAACAGCGAAGCCGACGTTATGTTCGCAATAGATGTCAGCTACGAGAACTACAGACCGCTAATAGAGGATGGAATGTTCAGGAAGGTTGTGATCTGCAGGATCGAGGACTATCTGCGCTTTCCGCTCAACTACCTCTTCCCGCTCACGGTCAAGAAGAAAAAGTTCGGAAATGTCAGGGTCGAAAAGACAAGCGAGGTGTGCTTCTGGAGCGACGTGATGAAGTATGGAAAGACTGACAGGGAGGCGGAGGTAAATCCGAAGGAAGATGTGGCAGTTTTCCAGTATACAGGCGGAACCACAGGTCTACCCAAGGGGGTAATGCTTACACACTTCAACCTCGTCGCGAACGCCTACCAAGTCAGTTCGTGGGACGTAAAAGCATCACCGAACGACGTCTACCTCGGAGCCTTGCCGATGTTCCACAGCTACGGCTTCACGATGGCTCACGCCGGCTTGCTAATAGGCGGAAAGATCGTTATCGTGCCCGATCCTAGGGACTTCACGTTCTACCTCAAGGCGATACACAAGCACAGGGTGACAGTCTTCCCCGGAGTTCCGACGATGTACGTAGCTCTGCTGAATCACCCCGACCTCAAGAAGTACGACCTCACGAGTGTGAGGGCTTGCATAAGCGGAGCGGCTCCACTGCCTGTAGAAGTTAAGAGGCGCTGGGAAGAGGTGACGGGTAAGAGGATAGTGGAGGGCTACGGGC
>JBEVCD010000051.1:0-18295 GCA_040514265.1 Archaeoglobaceae archaeon
CTTTCTCAAACAGCCCGAGCTCCTCTATGAGCTTCAAATTGGCTAAAATATCCTGCGGAGGATAAAGTTTACAGATCTCGAAACCTCAGCGCAAGGGTTATAACCTACCAAAGCGATATTCAATTGTGTTCATAGCCGAAGTGTTCGGGGTGTTTGCGGAAAAGAGTCTGCTCGGTTTCTCGCCGGTAGTAGTCCTGAGAGCCGAGGACGGTAGGGTTCTGCCCATCTACATAGGAATAGCCGAAGCCGTAGCTATATACTCCGCCCTCCGCGGTGAGGTTCCGCCACGACCGATGACGCACGACCTGCTCGTCGACGTAATTTCGAAACTCAACGCGAGGGTTGAGAGGGTGATAATAGACGACCTGATAGACAACACGTTTTACGCGCGCATAATACTGAAGCAAAACGATAAAGAGGTCGAGGTCGACGCCCGCCCGAGCGACAGCATAGCGCTAGCTGTCCGAACGGGCTGCCCTATATACATAGAAACTTCAGTCCTCGACGAGGCTGGTAGAGAAGAAATTCCTGAAACGTTCGTCGAGTTCGGAAACATCGTCTAGAGCTTCTCCTTCCGGAGGTCTATTATCTGCCTCACTTCGGGACCCGTAGATATAAGCGTAACCGGAACCCTCACGTCCTCCTCCACCTGCTCGATGAACTTCTTGGCTTTCGGGGTCAGCTTCTCCCACTCCGTGACCCCGTAGCATTCCCTGTCGAGCTTGTCTATGCCGGTTATAGCCACCTGCGTAGCCCCGTTGATCATGGCGGAGTAGCGAGCCATCTTTCCGTCCCAGTATCCGACCCTCCTCTTCCTTCCCGTCACCGTTCCGTATTCGACGAGTCCGAGCTTCTCAGCCTCCTCCTCCGGCATCTCGGTCGGAAAAGGACCAGCACCTACGCGGGTGGGGAAGCACTTGAACACGACGACCACGTCGTCGACCTTTGTCGGACCTATTCCGACGTCCGATGCTATCGCCGATGCCGTCGTGTCCTTCGAGGTAACGTAGGGGTAAGTTCCGTAGTATAGGCTCAGTCCAAAGCCCTGGCTACCCTCCACGAGCACGAATTCGCCCCTGTCGAGAGCTTCGTTTATCTCAAGGGGGACGTCCGTCAGAAAGTCCTTCAGTTCCGGGACGTCCTTAGCCTGCTTCGCAACCCTCCTCACCCTGTCAACGTTCGCGGGTCCGCATCCGGTGCCGGTCGTCCCGATCTTTCCGCTCAAGTGCGCATCCTTCCTGTCCTCTTCTATGTGCTTCGGCTCTATTATGGCGCAGCGGTAGTCGATCCTCGCCCTGTCAGCTACGTTTAGGAGTTCCACCTCTCTTAGGAAGACATTCGGGTCCACGAGGACGCCGGCGCCGATGAGCAGCCGGGCTTCTCTGTAAACGAAGCCCGACGGGATCATCCTGACCCCGAACTTCTTGCCCCCCACCTCTACCGTGTGTCCGGCGTTGGGACCGACCCCACCTCTGGCTATTATCCTCGGCCTGTCACTCTCCGCCAGATGCGCGATTATCTTCCCCTTGCCCTCGTCTCCCCAGAATCCTCCGACGACGATTGTCGCTGGCATAAGGAGCCTCGTGATGCGCAACTTTAAAAGTTGCGGAAAGAGCACATAGCCCCGGCCGGATTCGAACCGGCGTCGCCGGATCCAGAGTCCGGCAGGATTGACCACTACCCCACGGGGCTTCGGTGATGTTTCACCTCCTCGATTTATCAAGCTTTTGCTCCTCCTCTATCTCTCTGTTAAGCTTGTCGTCGAGTTCGAGGAGGACTTTGACGATCGTGAAGTAAAGCTCGGACAGCTCTTCTTTGTTCCACCGTGCGTACTTGAATATCAGCTCGTCGATCCGCTTCTGCAGTTGACCCATACGGTACAGGATGTAGAGCAGGTCCTCTATCGTGCTGCTGAACGTAAACTCCACTCCCCTCTTCCTCTCGTACAACCAGGCTCGCCTTATCGTCTCGCCAAGCGTCCCGTAGTCGAGCTGCAGCAGGTCCTTGCGATGTCTGAAGAGTTCCTCCAGCTCGTATCTGTTCGGGAGGACTATTTCGTTGACGATAGCCGAAAGCTCGACGAGGCGTGTGAAGAGCAAGTAAAACAGGGGATTGAATATGTGCCTGACCCTTTTCAAGTTCTTAGCTCTCTCTATAAGCTCCCTGTCGAACAGCTCTCTGAGCTCCCTCTCAAAATCTTCGATCACAATGGACTTAGAAGTGGAGATTTTTAAATAATCTTTCGCTACTGCCGCTTTAATAAACCTCCACACCCCGCCCTTCGATGGAAGTCCCGACTCTACCCAGCAAGACCAAATCCTAATAAATCCGCCAGCTCGATTCGCAGCCATGAAGCTCGTCACTTGCGGACTCCCTTACGCTAACGGGAAAGCGCACATCGGCCACCTGCGCACGTACGTACCGGCAGACGTTTACGTTAGGTACCTGCGAATGATGGGGGAAGAAGTTGTCTTCGTCTGCGGCAGCGACTGTCACGGGACGCCGATAGTTGTAAACGCTGAGAGGGAGGGGGTAACGCCGAAGCAACTCGTCGACAGGTATCACGAACACTTTCAGCGAGTCTTCAAAGCTCTCGACATCGAGTTCGACTTTTACGGCAGAACGGACGCCGACTACCACCACCGCAGAACGCAGGAAATCGTCAAGGCGATGATAGATAACGGATACGTGTACCCCAAAGAGATAGAGCTCGCGTACTGTCCGAAGTGCGAGCGCTTTCTGCCGGACAGATACGTCGAGGGTGTGTGTCCGTACTGCGGAGCGACTGCGAGGGGCGACGAGTGCGACCAGGGTTGCGGCAGACATCTGGAGCCCGGAGAAATTCTGCAGCCCCGCTGCAAGATATGCGGAACTCCGGCCGTCTTCAGGAAGCAGAAGCACTACTTCTTCAAGCTCACGGATTTCAAAGACTTCCTCGAAGATTTCCTCGAAAAACTCAGGGGCACCGAAAACGCGCTGAACTACGCGAAGCAGTTTGTGAAGAACCTCAGGGACTGGTGCATAACCCGAAACCTGGAATGGGGTGTGAAGTTCCCAGGAGAGGAAAATCTCGTCGTTTACGTGTGGGTCGACGCGCCGATCGGTTACATAAGCTTCACGGAAAAAGCCTGCGAGAACAGCTGCGACTGGGAGGCTATATGGAAGAGGGGAGAAGCCGAAATCGTGCACTTCATCGGTCTGGATATCGTTTACCACCACTGCATATTCTGGCCAGCGATGCTTAAAGCTGCGGGATACTCGTTACCCACAGCCGTCGTCGCGAGCGGCATGGTGAAGGTCGAGGGAAAGACGTTCTCCAAGAGTCGCGGTTACGTCGTATGGGTCGAGGACGACTACCTGGCTGCCGGCTTTGAGCCGGACTACCTCAGATATTACATAGTCAGTTACACAAGCCACCAGAAGGACCTGAACTTTTCCTGGGAGGTCTTCAGGGAGAAGGTAAACAACGAGCTCATAGCGACGCTCGGAAACTTCCTGTACCGCGTTATGCACTTTGCGTGGCGAAACTTCGGCGAAGTGAGGATGGAAGTGGACGAGGAGATTCTGAAAAGGATAAGAGAGACGAGGGAACGCATAGAGACCGCTTTGAGCAAGTGGGAGTTCAAGGATGTGTGCGACGCCTTTATGGAGCTTGCGGGCTTCGGAAATGTCTACTTCCAGAATGCGAAGCCATGGGATGCGATAAAGGTCGACAGAAAGCGAGCCGAAAAAGCCGTCGCGAACTGCCTGCAGCTCGCGAAAGCTCTCGTTATCTTCGCGTATCCGGTAATGCCGAGGAGCATGCAGAGGGTGGCAAAGGTTTTAGGTCTCGACCTCAGCAGCTGCACGCTCGACGATGCGGAGAGGGTTGACGAGGTCGTAAGGGTTTCCAAGCCGGAGGTTCCGTTCAGGAAGGTCGAAGACTCGAAGATAGAGGAACTTCAGAAGGTTATGAAGAGGAGGTTCGGCGGTATGGAGGAGATCTCAATAGAGGACTTTCAGAAGCTCGACATAAGGGTGGGGAGAGTTGTCAGCGCTGAGAGAATCCCGAAGAGTCGGAAACTCCTGAGGCTCGAAGTCGACGTGGGTGGCGAGATCAGGCAGATAGTTGCGGGAATTGCAGAAACTTACGAGCCGGAGGAGCTTAAGGGCAAACTGGTCGTAGTTCTTACGAACATAAAGCCCGCAAAATTGATGGGTGTGGAGAGCAGGGGTATGCTGCTCGCAGCCGACGTCGACGGCAAGGCTGTACTCCTCGTCCCAGAAAAAGAAGTCGAACCCGGAACTAAGATTCGCTGAACGATCGCTATTCCGACCAGAACAAGCGTGGCTGCAGCGAATCCGTGAACGTTCGCGACTACGAGTATCGCCGCAACGATACCGCCGCAACGGCGATCGCGAGGAGCACGTAGTTCAGCATTCCATGGCTCTTTCGATTTCCTCCTTCATCCTCTTTGCCCTCTCCTTGGTAACCTCAGTCAGCCAGCGGAGCTCGGGGTTGCGCGCGTCGATCTCGTCGAGTCTGCGTATGAAGTCCTCGAAGCTCCCATGTCTGCTCCCGAACGTCAGGTTGTCTGCGTAGCTGACGATCTTCTCCTCAAGCGTTTTGGGGATGTAGTCTCTCGCCTCCAATCCGAGTTTCGCAGCCTCCTCCGCTCTCAGCCCTGCGCTGAAGTGTCGCTCCGCAATTCTGACAATTCTCTCGTCGACACCCTCGCGTCGGAGAATTTCGGAGGACGCTAAGAAGTGTCTGAACGGGTCGTGCGTTACCGCTCTACCTATGTCGTGCAGCAGGGCACCGACCCTAACGAGTTCAACGTCCACGTCTCTGCACCTCGCGACCTTCTCGGCTATCTTCACCGCAAGCTCTGCTACGGCTATACAGTGCCTCCTGACGTCTTCGCTCAGACCGTACTTGTCCCAGAGCTTCTCAACCCACTCTGGAACCTTCATTCTTTGCACATCATGTAGAGAACGTCTCCCTTCTCGATCTCGGTGTCTGCAGACGGCAGGAGAATTCTCTCACCCCTCACGATTGCGACGACTAGGCAGCCGGTTTTTCTCGGAAGGTCTAATTCTTTGAGCGTCTTTCCCGCGAACTCGTCTCCAGCTACTATCTTCTCGATTCTCAAAGCGACTCTGCCGCTGAATATGGTCTCAACAAGCTCGACCTCGGGCCTTCCGGTAACTATCGCCGCAATCTTTTGAGCCGCATCGGCGTATGGAGAAAGCAGCACATCGATCTTCGCTAACCTGAGCTTGCTCTCTGCCTCCGGGCTTCGCAGTATCGCAACGGTTTTGACGTTCGGGTTGAGTTCCTTGGCTGCGAGTGATGTGAAGGCGTTGTTCGCATCGTTCATGCAGCAGACAATGGCAAAAGCTCTCCTGATACCAGCTTTTTCGAGTGTGGCGGTGTCTGTAGCATCTCCGTGGACTGCGAGAAAGCCGTCCTCTCTCGCGAGGCTTACCTTGCCGGCATCGCTGTCAACGACCACAACTCTCTCCTTCGGGAGACTCCTTACGACCTCCTTCCCCATAACGCCGTAGCCGCAGACTATCACGTGGTTTCTCATCCCTTCGATCATACTCTCCCACCTTCTCTTCGATAGCTCGAAGACGGAGCTCATCGCAACGTTCACGGCGTAGAAGAAGATTCCGATGCCGAAGAGCATGAGGAACATCGATACCGTTCTTCCAGCTCTGCTCATCTCGTGTATTTCGCTGTATCCGGTTGTGGTTATAGTTATAACTGTCATGTAGAGGCAATCGAACCAGTCCCAGCCTTCCACGATCCTGTAGGCTAGGGTTCCTCCGATTATCGTCGCGAACAGCAGTGCAAAAACGTTGCGAAAGCGAGCAATCATTCGATTCTGCCCTTGAATAGCACGCCCAGATTCGAGAGTATCTCCTTCGCCTTCTCGTTGTCGCTAACGCGCATGATTATCAGAGCTTTGTGCTTCTCCGAAGTGAACGCGTAGCAGTACTCTATGTTCACGCCAGCGTCGCCGAGGGCTTTCGCTATTCTGTACAGGGCTCCCGGCTTGTCTTCGACTTCCACAGCTATCACGTCCGTGAGGCTCACGGTAAAGCCAGCCTCCTTCAGCGCCTTGTAGGCTTCTTCGGTTTTGTCCACGACCATCCTGATTATACCGAAGTCTCCGGCTTCGGCTATGGTGAACGCTCTGAGGTTTATCCCCTTCTCGTAGAGCTTCTCAGTCACCGAAGCGAGTCTGCCGGGTTTATTCTCTACGAAAACCGATATCTGCTTTAGCATGCGTAAAATTCCCCCGAAATTTTTTAGATTTTTCTCCTGTCGATGACCCTCTTAGCCTTGCCTTCGAACCTCTGCAGGGTTCCCGGATTTACGACCTCCACCTTAGCCCACACGTTCAGCACGGACTTCAGTTCCTCGGCGACTCTCCTTTCGAGATCCAAGATGTCTGACGTCCTGTCGAACCTGAACTCGGGATTCAGCTCCACCTGCACGATCATCTGGTCGAGCCCGTTCTCCTCCCTTTCGAGCACGATCATGTAGTGTTCACCGAGCTCCGGGAACTTCATGAGGACGTGCTCGATCTGGCTCGGGAACACGTTTACGCCTCTAACAATTATCATGTCGTCCGTTCTGCCGAGTATGCGCATGATCCTCGGGTGCGTCCTTCCGCAGGCGCACCTGTCGAACTCTGCGTAAGTTAGATCCCCTGTCCTCCACCTTATGAGCGGCAACGCCTCCTTGCTGAGAGTTGTCACGACCAGTTCGCCCCTCTCACCTTCACCCACCGGCTCGCCGGTTTCGGGGTCAACGATCTCTATCAGGAAGTGGTCCGCCCAGACGTGGATCCCCTGCCTCTCAACGCACTCCGTGAAGAGGGGTCCGCTGAGCTCGGATGTTCCGTAGACGTCGTAGGCTGTTATACCCGTCTTTTTCTCTATCCTATTTCTCGTCTCCTCGCTCCAGGGTTCGGCGCCGAATATGCCCGCTCTCAGCTGGGTATCGTTAGCTATGTCGACGCCCATCTTGGAGGCGTACTCGGTGAGGTACAGGAAGTAGGACGGGGTGCAGGCGATGACGGTCGTTCCCAGATCTCTCATTAGCTCTACCTGCCTCGCCGTGTTACCGGCTGAAATCGGAATTACGGTGGCTCCGAGCCTTTCGGCTGCGTAGTGGAAACCGAGACCGCCTGTGAAGAGTCCGTAGCCATAGGCTATCTGCATTATATCGTCGCTGCTGACCCCGCAGCTCACAAGTCCTCTGCAGAGGCACTCCACCCACACCCGTATGTCATTGTCGGTGTAACCGACAACCGTGGGCTTCCCGGTCGTGCCGCTGGAAGCGTGAAATCTGACGACCTGCGACAGCGGAACGCAGAACATGCCGAACGGGTAGTTGTCTCTCAAGTCCTGCTTTTTCGTGAACGGAAGCTTCGTTACGTCTTCGAGCGTTCTGATGTCGTCCGGATGAACTCCCGCTTCCTTGAACCTTCTCCGGTAGAATGGGGAGTAGTCGTAGACGATTCTGACGAGCGCTCTGAGTTTCCTCTCCTGAATCGTCGTCAGGTCTTCGACGCTCATTCTCTCGATCGCTGGGTTCCAGTACATGAACGACAGTTCGCTGGCGTGCTAATATTGTTTGCGACAGAAGTGCAGATGGGCCCGGAGGGATTTGAACCCTCGACCGCCCGGTTATGAGCCGGGCGCTCTGACCTGGCTAAGCTACGGGCCCCTGTCTTTCTGGTATCTTTAGGTTTATTAAGATTGTGATTGCAGTTGTCGGTTGTAGCCTCAGATAGTGCAGAGCAAGATCTGTGTTGGTGAGCCCTCAAAGCCACGGAACTCCGCCAGAGGATAACCACTCCGATATCTCCAAAAAAAATGCTCATTTGCTCAGCAAGCTTTTTAAAGCGTCGCAAAAATTTTCTATATGCGAACAGAGTTCGTTCTTCGAAAAGTTTACGAGATATGGGAAAAGGAGGGTATAGTCGGACCTTCCAGACTAGCCGAAGTTCTGAACATCTCGAAGTCTACGGCTCACAGACTCCTCAGCTCAATCTCCAGCGCCGGATACGGAAGATACATCGAAAGGAAAGGTCTAATATTGAACAGGAACGGAATCGAAGCCGCTAAGAAGGCGATAAGGAAGCACAGGCTCATCGAGTGTCTCCTGCACGACATCGGAGTCTCCGACGTTTGTGGAGAGGCTGAAAGGATCGAGACGAGTGCGGGGAGAGAGCTGCTGAGGACGCTCGAAGAGAAATACGGGAACAGGAGGCTCTGCCCATGTGGAAAGGAAATACCGCGATAATTCTGCTTCTGCTGATCCAGCCGGCGACGGCTTACGTAGTCGTGACGATTCCCGATCTTGAGAGTGTGGCTTCAGCGGTTTGCGGTTGCGAGGTCTTCTCGCTGAGCGTAGCTGATCCTCACTCTTACTCCCTCAGCGCCTCCGACTACGAGCTTCTTCAGAACGCCGAGCTGATAGTTTTAGCGAATTCGAGACTCCTGGGCTTCGAGAGGAAGATCAAGGAGGAGTTCGAGAACGTCCTCGACGTGGAGGACTACGGAATCGAATTCGAGGACTGTGCGGGTTACGAAGACAACCCCCACGGGTACTGGATGCGTCCCGAAAACGTGATAGCTATTGCGAGGGCTATCAAAAACGAGCTCTCCAGACTGCATCCCGAGAGGGCTGCAGAGTATGAGGAGAACTTCGAAAGCTTCAGGTCTCTGGTGGAGAAGGCTAGCGAAGCAGCCAGGGAGATAGCCGGGATCGAAGGGAAGAAGTTCGTAGCCCTCGTTCCGGCTATGTGCTACGTCGTCTCCTCCCTCGGCGGAGAAGTTGAGAGCGTTCTCTTCAGCGAAGCCGCGACTCTCTCAACTCCCGAGCTCGAAGAGGTAAAGCGCATGCTGAAGAGCGGCGAGGTTGCGGCTATTGTGGCTCCGGAATTTGCCAGGAACATGAGGGGAGGAAGCTTGGCGGAATCTCTGGCTGCAGAAACGGGTAGCGAGGTCGTTTACGTTGAGTTCTCGACAGAAAAAGACTACGTGGTAAAGCTACTGGAAAACGCGGCGGAGTTCGAAGTAAAGAGGTGCGTCGCAACCGACAACTGGCTCGTGATAGCTCTCTCCGTTACTTGCTTAGCCGAGGCGTTCACCCTCGTCTACTTGGGGGTGAGGAGATGATAGTCGCGAGGAACGTCACGTACAGCTACAATGGAAACCCGGCGCTGGAAGACGTGAGCTTTGAAATAGAGGAGGGAGAACTCATAGTCATCCTAGGACCGAACGGAGCCGGAAAGAGTACGCTGCTGAAGATACTTGCGGGAATTTTGGAACCTCAAAAGGGCGAAATCGTTGTTTTTGGAATGAGAGGTAGGAGCATAAAAAAAGTCGTCGGTTACCTTCCGCAGAGGGATAATCTGAACCTCGAAGTGCCTCTGAGAGTAATCGACGTTCTCAGACTGGCAGCTAAGGCGAAGGGTGTGGAACTCAACAGAGACCTGCTCGAAATGGTCGGAGTCGACGGCTATGCTCTCTTCCGCGAGCTGAGTGGTGGTCAGCAGCAGAGGGTGCTGATAGCGAGAACTCTCATTGGCGATCCGAAGGTAATCTTGCTTGACGAGCCCTTCAACGGCGTCGACGTCGCGAACCAGAGGAGGATCGCAGAACATCTCAGGGAGCTCGCGGACAACGGCAGAAGCGTCGTGGTTGTTGTGCATAACGTGAACCCGATTTTGCACGAAGCCGACAGGGTGATGTTGCTCAACAGAAGGCTCGTGGCGATAGGAAAGCCGAACGAGGTCTTCACGGATGAGAACGTGGAGAAGACGTACGGAAGCAGAATACCGCTGGTCGTTTGCGAGGAGGGCATAATCCATCCGCTGTACGGTGAATACCATGCATAGCATTGTGGCAGCCGTAGCAACTTCGCTTCTGGCTTCGCTGGCTGGGAGTATCAGCGTCTTCAGGAAGTCCACGTTCCTGGTTGCCGCCTCGGCTCACGCAGCCTTAGCCGGAGCTTCGCTTGCGGTAATGCTGAACTCCTTCGGCGTCGAAGTAGATGAACTGCTCGTAACACTCCTCTTCGCCACGCTGATGACTGCGATGTCGGCGAGGATTTCAAAAGAACCGGACGTGGGAGCTTCACTAGTCTTCGCCATTTCCATGGGGCTAGCGGCTCTCTTTCTGTCGCTATCCCGTGAGAAGGCTGCGGTGGCGTGGAATCTCCTCTTCGGAGACCTGATGCTTCTCGGTCAGAGGGAAGTCGCAGCTTTAGCGGTTGCAGCCAGCGTAGTTGCTATCGTTTTTGCCGCGAGCTTCAGCGACTTCCTGTTTGTGGCGTTCGACAGGGAGGGAGCTGAGGTCTACGGAGTCAACTGCGGACTCGTAGACCTGGCGGCTGCAGTAATCGTTGCGGTCTCCACCGTCGCAGCTCTTCGAGCCGTAGGGGCTGTGCTCATCTATGCGCTCTTCGTCGCACCCGCTGCGGCTTCTCTGCACGTTTCGAGGAGCGTCGGACAGTCGATCGCTCTTTCGTTTGCGATCGCACTGCTTTCGCTGATCCTGGGCGTGGCAGCCTCTTACGCTCTCAAAATTTCAGCCAGCGCGGCTGCAGCAATAGTAGCAAGCCTGGTCTACCTCAGCATTTATAAAGCGAGGACCGAGTGAAAGTATGCGCACCGCTCTGCTTGCGCACGTAGCAGGTTTAGCTCTGCTAGCCTATGGATGCTACAAAGCCTTCACACTCCCTCCGGTTGGGGGTAACATAGCCGAAAACTACAGGATAGTCTTTTTTCACGTTCCAGCAGCTATTTCGGCTTTCACAGCCTTCACCGTTACCTTCACATTTTCGGCAGCGTTCCTCGCAAGAAACAATTACAGGTTCGACGTCTTCGCCGAGAGCTCGGCGCGCTTCGGCATGGCTATGATAACAGCCGCGCTGATCAGTGGCTCGGTGTGGGCTAAGGTGGCGTGGGGGAGTTACTGGAACTGGGATCCCCGCGAGACGTTCGTGCTGGTTCTCTGGTTCGCCTACGCAGCCTACTTCGCTCTGAGGGCTAGCATCGAGGACTACGAAGTGAAAGCAAGGTATTCGGCGATATACGCGATATTAGCCTTCGTAACGGTTCCGATAAGCTATCTGTCGTCCATCCTCTTTCCGTCGCTTCACCCGACTACAGCGGAGCTTAGATTCGACGCAGCCAGAGGGATGACGCTCGGAGTTATGATAACATCCTTCCTTCTGATCTACGTCTCCTACCTCCTCCTCGACGCCAAGCTGAGGATCGTAGAGTCGAAGTTCGGGGGTGTCCTCCTTGAGTGACTATCAAGCCGTGATCGTAGCCTCGATGGTAGTCCTCCTGGCGCTGCTCATAGTATTTTTACTGACCTACCGCAAGGTCGTGGAGCTGACGAGGAAGTTCAATTGATTCTTCTCCTTATCGCGGGATTTCTCGAAACTATTTCGTTCAGTGCCGACTCGAAGCTCTCTTCGAGCGGTATCTGCTCGCAGAGGAATATGCCGGTCCTTCCAACCTCTCTCCTTCTCTTCAGAACCCTCATTCTCTCCTGAACGGTGTCGACGGATACCCCCAGAAGCTTGGCTACGCTGCTCGGGTGCAAGTCTGTGAGAGGTATCTCGCGGTGCCCCTTAGAAGTCGGGACTATCAGAACGAGCCTCTTATCGACTCCGGCGACCCTTTCGCCTCTCTTCAGACCTTCGAGGTCCAAGCACCCTCCGAACCGGTAGAACTCTATCTCCCTGTCCTTCATCTTGACGAGCGGGAAGCTGACGGTAGTGTTCTCGGAAAGCACGTATTCGCCCTTTATCGCGTAGCTCGGCGTAGCTTGGACGATTCTCTTTTCGAGGACCTCGAACGGCTCTACCGCTATCTCTATCTTGTAGGACGGAACAGTCATCGGGACGAATATGTCCACGTCGCTCTTCTCCTTCACATCACCTCTGGCGATGCTTCCGTAGACGATGCTTGGCAAACCGTTTTTCTGCAGCTCCTCCATCACCTCTCTAGCTCTCCTTCTTTTGAGCTCCAGAAGCTCCCAGTGCTCGTCACTGTACTCTACCACCCTCCTCGCCCCAAACGTCGCTACCCTCATTCTACCGTCTCGTCTATCCAGTCGAGGAACTCCCTGAGCCCCCTCTCCACTGATATCTCACAGATACACGGCACAGTGTAGCTGTGCATGCTCTTAACGAGCTCCCTGATCTCGGAGAACTTTTCGGCTTTCGTCTTTATGATCATTGCGAACTCCAGAGCAGTCTCTATCTTTCCCTCCCACCAGAACATGGATCTGACAGGGAAGATGTTAACGCAGGCTGCAAGCCTCTTTTCGAGGAGGGCTCTTGCTATCTTTTCAGCCTCCTCCTGCGAAGGCGTCGTGACGTAAACGAAGCTGTACATGGGCTAAGTTTGCCGACGTTATTTTTTCTTTTTCCTCACTACCACGACATCTCCGAGCGTAAGACTCGTCGGCCTTCCGCCCTCTACCTTCACTTCCGGCACGTTTTCCCTGAGGCTCACGCCGAAGACCCTTTCGAGCTTCTCCACGACCTCGGGTTCCGGGGTTATCTCCCCCCTCTCTATCTTTTTTATCAGCGACTCCTTCTCCTGTATTCTCTTCGCCAGCTCTTCCTGGCTCCAGCCTCTCCTTTCCCTCTCCCTCCTTACGACTTCGTGGAAGTCGTCGATCAGTTCGTATTCGAAGCTGATCTTCGTCTGTGGTCTCCTTTTCGGTATCGCGACCTTTCTTACTCCCGGCTGGGACACGAGGCTCGGCTTCTCGCTACCGTGCTGCTTGCAAGAGGCGCAGACGGTAACTTCGCTCCCCTCTACGACCACTTTATAGCCGCGAGAAATCGGCTTGCCGCATATTTCGCAGTTCATGCGATCACCCAATAAGTTAATATAGGTGGAGGGACATATAACAATTTGGAGGCTCCGGGTGTAAGTATGGAGAGGGACGAGGAAATAAGGTATCTGATGGAAAAGCTTCAGAGGCTTGAAGAGGAGTATTACAAGCTCAGAGAACTCTATCGCAGACTCGAAGATGAAAAGAGGTTCATAGAAAGTGAAAGGATTAGGTACGAACGCGAAGTCCGCAGACTCAGGAGCGAGATAGAGAGGTTGCGCTCACCACCTCTGCTGGTTGGCGTGGTTTCCGATGTCCTTGAGGATGGGAGAGTAATAGTTAAGAGCTCCACGGGTCCCAAGTTCGTTGTTTACGCTTCGCAGTACATAAATCCGGACGAGCTCAAGCCGGGGGCGAGGGTGGCTCTAAACCAGCAGACCCTCGCCGTTGTCAGCGTGTTACCCTCACCCAAAGACCCGATGGTTTACGGGTTCGAAGTCGAGGAGAGACCTAACGTAACCTACGACGACATCGGCGGGCTCGATCAGCAGATCGAGGAGATAAGGGAAGCCGTAGAACTCCCGCTGCTAAAGCCCGAGCTATTTGCGGAGGTAGGCATAGAGCCTCCAAAAGGCGTGCTGCTCTACGGTCCGCCAGGAACTGGCAAAACTTTGCTCGCTAAGGCGGTCGCAAATCAGACGAAGGCGACCTTCATAAGGGTCGTTGGAAGCGAGTTCGTGCAGAAGTACATAGGAGAGGGTGCACGACTCGTCAGAGAGGTCTTCCAGCTCGCGAAGGAGAAGGCACCGTCGATAATATTCATCGACGAACTTGACGCAATAGCTGCCAGAAGAACCAGCAGCGACACGAGCGGCGACAGAGAGGTGCAGAGAACGCTTATGCAGCTACTCGCCGAACTCGACGGTTTCGACCCGCGCGGTGACGTGAAGGTGATAGGCGCCACGAACCGCATCGACATACTCGACCCAGCGATACTGCGACCGGGTCGTTTCGACAGGATAATCGAGGTTCCGCTTCCGAACTTCGAGGGCAGGGTTCAGATATTCAGGATACACACGAGGAGGATGAAGCTCGCCGACGACGTGGACTTCACAGAGCTTGCGAGGCTGACGGAGGGAGCGAGCGGAGCGGACATAAAGGCGATATGCACGGAAGCCGGAATGTTCGCGATAAGGGAGGAGAGGACGAGAGTCACGATGATGGACTTCATGAGGGCAATAGACAAGGTCCTCAAGCGCAGCCCGCCGGTGCCGGACCTCAAAGGCATCATGTTCGTCTGAGCGCGCCCGGAGCCTCCACAAATCTTTTATTTGTTCTCGTACTGGAAAACTTATGCTTTTCAGAGAGTTCGCAGAGTTCTGTCAGGTCGTCGAAAAGATATCTTCCACACTCGAACTCACAGCAAGGATAGCCGTGCTGATGAAGAAGATAGAGAACGACGACGATCTGTACGGTCCGCCAGGAACTGGCAAAACTTTGCTCGCTAAGGCGGTCGCAAATCAGACGAAGGCGACCTTCATAAGGGTCGTTGGAAGCGAGTTCGTGCAGAAGTACATAGGAGAGGGTGCACGACTCGTCAGAGAGGTCTTCCAGCTCGCGAAGGAGAAGGCACCGTCGATAATATTCATCGACGAACTTGACGCAATAGCTGCCAGAAGAACCAGCAGCGACACGAGCGGCGACAGAGAGGTGCAGAGAACGCTTATGCAGCTACTCGCCGAACTCGACGGTTTCGACCCGCGCGGTGACGTGAAGGTGATAGGCGCCACGAACCGCATCGACATACTCGACCCAGCGATACTGCGACCGGGTCGTTTCGACAGGATAATCGAGGTTCCGCTTCCGAACTTCGAGGGCAGGGTTCAGATATTCAGGATACACACGAGGAGGATGAAGCTCGCCGACGACGTGGACTTCACAGAGCTTGCGAGGCTGACGGAGGGAGCGAGCGGAGCGGACATAAAGGCGATATGCACGGAAGCCGGAATGTTCGCGATAAGGGAGGAGAGGACGAGAGTCACGATGATGGACTTCATGAGGGCAATAGACAAGGTCCTCAAGCGCAGCCCGCCGGTGCCGGACCTCAAAGGCATCATGTTCGTCTGAGCGCGCCCGGAGCCTCCACAAATCTTTTATTTGTTCTCGTACTGGAAAACTTATGCTTTTCAGAGAGTTCGCAGAGTTCTGTCAGGTCGTCGAAAAGATATCTTCCACACTCGAACTCACAGCAAGGATAGCCGTGCTGATGAAGAAGATAGAGAACGACGACGATCTGTACAACGTCACTCTCTTTCTGATGGGAAAGGTCTTCCCGCCCTGGGACGAGCGTGATCTGGGCGTCGGGGTCGGTTTGGTTTACGAAGCCCTTCAGAACGTTACCGGAGTCAAGAAGGAGAAGATTGAGAGGCTCGTAGCCCAGCTCGGCGACCTCGGGCTGGCGGCTGAGAGGTTGCTGAAGGGGAGGAAGATGTCTACGCTGGCTGCGGAAGAGCTGACTATAACCAGAGTCAGGGAGATCTTCGACGAGATTGCCAAACTTACTGGGGAAGGTAGCAGAAAGCGCAAGGTCATGCTTCTGACCGGACTCTTAGCTTCCGCCACGCCTCTGGAAGCCAGATACCTCGTGAGACTGATACTCAACGAGATGCGCCTCGGCATCGGTGAGGGAATAATCAGGGACGCGATCGCGAGGGCTTTCAACGTGCCGGTAGAACTCGTGGAGAGGGCTTACATGATAACGAACGACCTCGGCAGAATTGCCGTCATCGCGAAGAGGGAGGGACGCAAGGGGATCGAAAATGTGAGGATAGAGCTCCACGTCCCCGTGAGGATGATGCTCGCCCAGACGGCTGAGAGCGCGAAGCAGGCTGTGGAGGAGATGAAGGTCGTTGCCGCAGAATGGAAGTTCGACGGGAGCAGAGTTCAGGTTCACTGGGGGAACGGGAAGGTCACGGTATACTCCAGAAGACTCGAAAACGTAACAAACGCGATCCCGGAGGTGGTCGAAGCTGTTAAGAGCTGCGTCGAGGAGGGCGTAATACTAGACGGCGAAGTCATAGCCGTGAGCGAAGGTAAGCCGCTGCCCTTCCAGCACGTGCTGCGGAGGTTCAGGAGGAAGCACGACGTCTCGAAGATGATGGAGAAGATCTCGCTGCAGGTCTACTTTTTCGATATACTCTACCGCAACGGCGAACTGATAAACTTGCCGCTGAAGGAGAGGAGAAGACACTTGGAAGAGGTCGTGAAGCCGAACGAGATAGTGAGAGTAGCCGATCAAGTGGTGACGAGCGATGAAAACGTGATCGAGGAGGTGTTCCGCAGAGCCATCGAAGCTGGTCACGAGGGGGCGATGCTGAAGAATCCCGAATCTCCCTACGTCCCGGGTAAGAGGGGGAAGCACTGGCTGAAGCTGAAAGCTGTGATGGAAACCCTCGACCTCGTCGTCGTCGGCGCTGAGTGGGGAGAGGGCAAAAGGAGCAAGTGGCTCAGCAGCTTCGAGCTCGCCTGCGTCGATCCGGCTACGGGAAAGCTTCTCAGAGTGGGGAAGGTGGCAACTGGCTTCACCGACGAGGACCTCGAAGAGTTGACGGAACTCTTCAAACCACTCATAGTCAGACAGGTCGGAAAGCGCGTGGAGCTCATTCCAAAGTACGTATTCGAGGTTGCGTATCAGGAGATTCAGAAGAGTCCGAAGTACGAGAGTGGCTACGCGCTGCGTTTCCCTAGGTTCGTCAGACTGAGAGACGACAAGGACGTCGGCGAAGCGGACACGATAGACAGAGTAGAGGAGCTGTTCAGGCAGCAGTTCGGAGCATGATAATCAGAATTTTCGCCCTGCTGACGGTTGTATTCTTCGCAGCAGCAGCATTCGGTTACGCGAAGGGCGGCGAGCTGTTCGAGCTCTTAAAGAAGTTTTTCGAAAGTTTCTCTCCCTATTTCGATGATCCCGTAAAGCTGGCGTTGATAATTTTCGTAAACAACGCAACCAAGAGCTTCGCAGCCATGCTCGGCGGCTTCTTCTTCGGAATTTACCCCATCTTCTTCGTGGCTTCCAACGGATACATACTCGGAGCCGTAGCAGCAGCCAGCGCTGCGCAGCGCGGCTGGTATGCGACACTTCTCGCAATCCTGCCACACGGAATCATTGAGATCCCGGCTGTAATACTGGCTTCGGCTTACGGCGTCTACCTCGGCTACCGCTTCGCTCTCGCACTCTTTAAAGGAGAGGAGTTCAAAAAACACCTTTTTGAGGCTCTAACAGTTTACTTAAGAATCATCCTTCCCATGCTGTTCCTCGCAGCTTTAATCGAAGCTTTCATTACACCGCGGATCGCGGGCGTTGCATGAAGCTCGTGGTCTGCAGTCGAAAGGACACGGCATCGATGAACATCCTCGACGCGCTGCTTTCAATGGAGGACGCTGAGCGCAGAAGTGCGGGCGAATTCGAAATATACGAGGCTGAGGACTTGCTGATTGCAGTGGTTGAGGAGAGGCTCATCTACGCGGACTACATCGACGAGAGACTCTCGAAGTTCGTTGAATTCGATGAGATCCTCTTCGCTTCCAGACACAGCAGCAAGGATCGCAGGAAGATGTTCTCAGTCCACGTATCTGGCAACGTCGCCACCGCTGAATACGGCGGCAGACCCTTCAGCCTCGCAAAACCCTCGCCGATTACGATGAAGAACTACTTCCTCCACCTCGCAGAGAGGCTCGAAAGAAAACCGGAGTTCTCGCTGACACTGGAAGTTACTCATCACGGACCTTCGGAGATAAGAAAACCCTCCGCCTTTTACGAGATCGGGAGTGACGAGGAAGCCTGGAGAGACAGAGAGGCTGCTGAAATCGTGGCTGAGGCTATGCTTGAGGCTGTGAGGGATGAGAGATCAGACTGGACTGTTGCAGTAGGCGTGGGCGGAACACACTACGCACCGCGCCAGACGGAGATAGAGCTGCAAACGACGATAGCCTTCGCGCACAACTTCGCCAAGTACACCTTCGACCAGCTGACTCCGGAGTTTCTGAAGAAGGCAATCGAGATCAGCGAGGCGAGGCTCTTGGTTTACGATGAAAAGTCTGTAGTTTCGAAGGTGAAAAACATGCTCAGAGAGGTAGCAGATGAGTGCGGCGTCGAGCTGCTCAAGACTAAGGAAGCCAAGAGAAAATTCGAGCGAAAGTCTTATTAAGCAGCTTGGAGAGGTCTTTCCAAGCGCCGATGGTGTAGCCTGGTAACACAGGGGCTTGCCGAGCCCCAGCCCCGGGTTCAAATCCCGGTCGGCGCACTCCTTTTCCCAAGATGAGACCCTGTCAACCTGCTCAGGTGATTAAAGTGAACGGTCTGCTAAAACTGCTTTAACCAGACTTCTCTTTCCGAAAGGTTTCAGACGGGATTTAGGCTCTTCTCGCAGAC
>JBEVCD010000052.1:0-10416 GCA_040514265.1 Archaeoglobaceae archaeon
TCCCATACAAAGGGGTGGAATTCTTACGGAGGAGGCGAGAAAAGTTCTGGCAGAGTGGGGAGATGGTTACAGCATGTGTGATCTGTGTTTGGAGGGGAGAGTTGACCTGCTGGACAATCCGCCAGTTAAGGAATTCAAGGAGGAGGTTGCAGAATTTCTCGGAATGGATGAGGTGAGGTTCACCGCTGGAGCAAGGCATGCGAAGTTTGTTGCGATGAGCGGGTTTAAGGGAGCAATTGTGCTGGATTCTCTTGCTCACTACACGTCCTACATTGCCGCTGAGCTCAACAACCTGAGAGTTTACGAGGTGCCAAACTCTGGCTATCCGGAGTTCAGGATAAATCCCGAGAGCTATGCGGAGCTCTTCGAGAGAGTTAAGGAGGAAACGGGAGAGTATCCAGCAGTTGCTTTGCTGACTCACGCAGACTACAGATACGGTAACGTTGCCGATGCTGAAAAAGTTGCAAAAATTTGCAGGGATTACGGCATACCGCTAATCCTGAATACTGCCTATACCTCTGGAATTATGGAGGTTAATGGCAGAAAAATTGGCTGTGATTTCATTGTGGCGAGCGGTCACAAGAGCTGGGCTGCAACCGCTCCAATAGGCATTCTTGCCACCACTTTCGAGTTTTCCAAGAGGGTTTTCAGAGTTTCCGAGATCAGGGGTAACTGGAGCGGGAGAGCTTTTACAAAGAAAGAGGTTGCCCTTTTCGGCTGCCCTCCAGTTTACGGTCTGCCACTCATTACCCTAATGGCTTCCTTTCCTGCTGTGAGGGAAAGGGTGAAGCGGTGGGGAGAGGAGGTTGAGAAGGCGAGGTGGTTTGTGCAGGAGATGGAGAAGATTGAGGGTGTTATGCTCCTTGGCGAGAGGCCGAAGAACCACACCCTGATGAATTTTGAGACTCCGTCTTTTAATTTAGTGGCTAAAAAGCACAAACGCAGAGGATACTTCCTTTATCATGAGCTTAAGGAGAGGGGAATTTTCGGAGTGCAGCCTGGAATGACAAGGAATGTGAAGCTCAACATATACGGCCTGAGCTGGGAAGAGTTGGAGAGTGTTGCGAACGCCTTCAAGGAGATTGCAGAAAGCTATGGCCTGGAGGTGGAAGATTGAGTTTCAGGAGGTATTTCCAGCTTAAATACAGTCCTGTAGGTGTTAAGCTGCTTGAGGAAGAGGCTGAAGATGGGGTTGTCAAGGATAGATTCTGTTCCGCAGTGAGAGAGGCTACGGCAAGAAGAGTGGTTGCCAAAGCCTTCAACTGCGCTGGTGCGGAAGTTTCCCTTTTCCTTGAGCTGAAGGAATTTGAGCCTCAAAGCATTCTCATTGAGCCATACAACGAGAAAGGAGATTATG
This sequence comes from Archaeoglobaceae archaeon, assembly GCA_040514265.1. Taxonomy (GTDB): domain Archaea; phylum Halobacteriota; class Archaeoglobi; order Archaeoglobales; family Archaeoglobaceae; genus WYZ-LMO2. The sequence continues at coordinate 1,358 of JBEVCD010000052.1, forward strand.
ATGCCGTGCTGGCAATAGCAACTCCTGAAAAGGTGATGGAGATTTCAAGAGCTTTCAGGCAGATTTTTGGGGATGCTATGGTGGCAAGATTTAGTGGAAGCAGGGCAGTTTGTGGTGAGGCTACGGCGGATGTGGTTAAAACAGGAAAGTCCAACGTCTCGTTCCTCTGCGAAGGGGCAAGGATTCTTGGAGGATATGGCAGTGACGAGGTTGTTGTGGGTTTTCCAGCAGATCTGTTCAGGAAATTCGAGAGAGATCTCGTAACGGGAAAGCTGAAGTCCCTTTGCGGATGTCTCACAGACGACCTGCCAGAGCACGTTAAGAAGAAGTTTATGGAAATGGGCTTTGACAAAGCCACTGACCACTTCATGGGCTACTTCAACGGCACAATAGTAAACGTTTACGTCTTCAGGGGGTGAAGTTTCTGATAGAGTTGCAATATATGCCAGCCTTAAATTTAAGAGCGTGGAGGAAGCGGAGAGAGCCCTTGAAAGCTTAAATGATGTTGTTGCCTACAGAAGGGAAAACTGGGTGGAGTTATCCAGAATCTTGAAGCTGGAAGAGGACATAGCGAGAGCTGTCAAAAGACCAGAATTCGAGAAGTCTTTCATCGATGAGGTTACAAAGCTTGCATCAAAAATAAATGACATTTAAGTTTCTCCTTTAGTCCGCCACCTTAGGAGTTCTTTCTCTCCTCTAGCAACGTTTTCGGAACTTATCAACTTCGCTCCGGCAGCTTGTTATACTCTCACAGATCTCCCCAGCTGTTCTGATGGGGGCCCTTGCAGGCTTACCACCGAGTTCGGAGTAACTTATTAAAATTTTGGGGAGCCAAAGTTAATATGGTCGTAGGTGTTACGATGGTGAACGTCGCACCGGGGAGAGAGAAGAACTTCTACAGCGAGGTCAGAAAGCTGAAGTACGTCAGAGAGGTGTATCACGTCTTCGGCGAATTCGACTTCGTCGTAATAATCGAAGCCCCGAGCCTTTCGGAGCTGAACAAGACGGTCGACGCTGTAAGGGGGATCGAGGGGGTAACTAAGACCCAGACCGTCGTGGGAGCGGAGATATGAAGCTACGCGAAATCAGCGTCGCCGAGTTCTTCGAAAAGAACAAACACATACTCGGATACTCCAACCCGGCGAAGGCTCTGATAACCGTCGTGAAGGAAGCCGTTGACAACGCACTCGACGCCTGCGAGGAAGCGGGAATACTCCCAGACATCTATGTCAGAATTTCGAGGGTAGGTGAGAACTACAGAGTTGTAGTCGAGGACAACGGTCCGGGGATCGAGAAGGAGCAGATACCCAGAGTTTTCGGTAAGCTGCTCTACGGTTCGAGGTTTCACGAGATAAAGCAGAGCAGGGGACAGCAGGGGATAGGTATATCCGCAGCTGTTCTTTACGCGCAGCTGACCACCGGCAAGCCAGCGACTGTCATCTCGAAGCTCAAAGGTGGAGAAGCTTGGAAGATCGTTTTATATATAGACACGAAGAGGAACGAGCCTGAAATCGTTTACGAAGGTACAGCTGACTGGTTTCTGCCTCACGGAACCCGTATCGAGTTAGAGGTCGCGGGAAACTACGTCAGGGAGAGGAAGCAGAGCGTCTACGAATACCTCAGAGAGACATCGCTCGTAAACCCACACGCGCGCATAACGTTCGTGGAACCAGACGGCACGGTTCACGAGTTCGAGAGGCTCGTAGAACGTCCTCCTGTGCCTCCGAAAGCCATAAAACCGCACCCTCACGGAATAGAACTCGGAAAGCTCATGCAGATGCTGAAGGAAACGAAGGCTAAAAACCTGAAGAGGTTCCTCGTGGAGGAGTTTGTGAGGGTCGGTGAAAAGATAGCTGAAGCCGTACTCAGCAGAGCAGGCTTTAACGGAGACGAGCTTCCGGCGTCACTCGGAAGAGAGGGAGCCGAAAGGCTCCTGAAAGCTTTCAGGGAAACCGACTTCCTCCCACCGCCCACAGACTGCCTATCGCCAATAGGCGAGAAAGAGATAGAGCGCAGCCTCCTTTCACGCTTTTCTCCGGAGTTCGTCTTCGCCACGACGAGGAGGCCGAAGGTCTACTCGGGTCACCCGTTTCTGGTTGAGGTGGGCTTAGCCTACGGCGGCGAGGTGAGCTGCGATAAAGCCGTCGTGCTTAGATACGCGAACAAGATACCGCTGCTCTATCAGCAGAGTGGATGCGCTTTAACGAGAGCCGTTTCGTCCGTGAACTGGAAGAACTACGGTCTGCAACAGAACAGAGACGAACTCCCGAACGCGCCGCTCATAGTCCTCGTCCACCTTGCGTCGACGAACGTTCCGTACACGTCGGAGTCGAAGGAGGCAGTGGCTGCGATCCCCGAGATATTCGACGAGGTTCGCCTCGCTTTGCAGGAAGCCGGTAGAAAACTGAAGGAGTATCTTGATAGAAAGGAGAGGCACAAGAAGAGGAAGAGGAAGGAAGAGGAAGTCGGGAAGGTTATACCGCTGATAGCGAAGAAGGCGGCGGAGATTCTTGGGAGGGATGTACCGGACTATGAGAAAGTTCTGGCGAGGATAATGGGATACGTGTACGTTGAGAGGATCGTGGACGAGAGGGACGGACGCAAGGATGTCAGGATAAGGCTCTACAACTTCACGAGGTCGAGGGTCGAGCTGAGCGTTTACGAGGTATGCAGCGGAGAAGTGGAGGGAGATGCCGAGATAGAGGGTTCCGCTTACAAAACTCTGAGCTGGAAAGTCAGCGTGAAACCGGACTCGATAACCGAAGTAGGCTACTCGCTGAAGGGGAAGATAGTGAACAAAAAACCGATCGTGAGGGGCGACGTGGAAGTCAGAGGAGCAGACAAAGAAATTTTTAAATAATAGTTTAACTCAAAATCATTAGTATCATGAGACTCTACAGCGTCCTCGGTCGGGGTTACTGCGTGATTAGAGGAGAGAGCGTTAGCTGCTACCTGCTCAGCGATGAGGAGGTGAGGGCTGCCGAGAGCCTCAAAGACGTTCTGGCCTCTCTGCCCAAGGACTTCGAGCTGGGAGTTTTTGACGCCGGGATCGAGCTCTGCGTATGGAAAAAGGACGACTGCTTCGTCGTGTTTCCACTCAGAGGAGAAACTCTCTACGACTTAAAGAGGAAACTGGAGGGCGTTGGAGATGAAGTATATTGTGAAGAAGAGGGATAAAATTAAGTCGAACTGTGAGGAATTTGAGGAACTTTTCGAGAAACTCTCGGAGAAAGTCAACTCGGGGATCATGCTGACGAAAGAGGCTGCGATATACTTCGAGAGGGGCGACGATTACGCGGTGCTGGTCAGCGTAGAGAGGGAGAAAGCCGGACTGGCGAAGCTCAAGGCTAGGAAACTCGTCGAAAGCGTTCCAGACTTTCAGAACCTCGAAGAGGCTTTCAAGTTCGCCGAAGAGGTCGAAAAGATGGATTTGGACGATATCGCGAAGTTTTTGAGGTGAAGTAGCGTGATGGAGTACCTCGCAGCCGTTTCGGGGGGTGTTATAGGCTTCCTCATCACTTACAAATTGATCGAGAGTGGTGCGAAGGAGGAGAAGGAGAGAATCGCCGAAAGGGCTGTTCTGAGGATTTCCGGAGAGTCGACGGTCAGGAAGGTCGTAGAAGAGAGACCTCCTCCGAAAAGCCTCGACGAGCTCGTCGAGTATATTGCAACGAAGTACATGCTCAGCGACGTAACACTCCTGACATCCGACGGATTGCCGATAGTTTCGAACAGCAAAGACGCTGAAAGGAGCGCCGCCACGGCTCCGGAAATCATGCGGATGGCGAGGAGCATCTTTGAGTCCGAATGGGTGTTTCTGGATTCCGGCAGCGAGAGGCTCCTCGTAGCTCAGGTTTCTCCAGACGTTCTGCTACACGCAAGAACGACCCGAGAGCTCACGAGGCGAGAGGTCGAATCTTTGCGTTCCGAGGTCGGATCAATTCTGGAGGGATTGGTATGATTGCGCTCCTCCTAGCTCTGCTCGTTCTTCCGGGAGGATACGTAAACGTCAGCGGTAACGCAGTTGTTGGGGACTGCATGTTCTTCGACGAGGAGCTTCAAGTCGTATACGTGGGTCTGAACTGCACGCCCGGAACTTACAAGCTGCTCGTGGACGGCGAAGAGGTATTCGTTGAGGTCGAAGGTGTAAACGAGAGTTACCTCGCGGAACTCGGAGCCAGATACCAGTTCGAAGCTCTGAAGCTACGCAAACAGCTCGCGGAAGTGCTCGAACAGCTTGAGGCTGCGAATGCCGCTATTGAAAATCTAAGCTTGCAGCTGCAAGCTAAGACCGTCGAGCTTGAGGCTGAAAAGGTGAGAAACGCCATGCTAAGCAGCGAAATTCAGCGATTGGAGCAAACCGTCAGCGCACTTAGCTCCGAGATTGAGAGTAAGGAGAGTGAGCTGAACAGACTTGCCGAACAGCTGAACTCGCTCAACGAGCAGCTCGGAATATACAGAACGGTAGCCTTCTTCGTGGTAGCACTCTTCGTCGGCTCGTATGCGGCGATAATCTTCGCATCCAGAAGAGTTTAAATGAGCCCGAGATTCTTCAGAACAGCTTTCAACTTTTCGGTTTTGTCCTCACTCAGCTCTACCAGGGGCAAGCGGGGCTTTCCGGCTGCGAGTCCCATGAGCTCCAGCGCTTTCTTCACGGGTATGGGGTTCGTGTCTATGAAGAGTGCTTCGAAGAGTGGTGCCAGCTTCATGTGAATCTCCCTGGCTTTTTCGATGTTCCCGCTCCTGAAGGCGCTGACCATCTCTTTAATCAGGTGCGGAGCCACGTTGGCAGCTACGCTTATCACACCTCTGCCTCCCAGCGCCATTATCGGCAGCGTGAGGAAATCGTCTCCGGACAGGACTACGAAGTCGTCGCCGGTTAGCCTCACTATTTCCGAAACGAGTTTCAGATTCCCGCTCGCCTCTTTTATCCCGACTATGTTGTCGATCTCCGCCAGCTTCGCGACGGTCTCGGCTGTAACGCTAACACCGGTTCTGCTCGGGACGTTGTAGATTATTATCGGTATTGAAACTTCCGAAGCTACGGCTCTGTAGTGTTCGTAAAGCCCCCTCTGGTTAGGCTTGTTGTAGTACGGCGTCACAAGCATCGCAGCGTCGGCACCGACTTCCTCGACCTTCTTCGTGAGCCATATTGCCTCCCTCGTTGAGTTCGATCCGGCTCCGCCTATGACCGGAACCTTCGACGTTTCGACGACGTACCTAACAACTTCGACGTGTTCCTCGTAGCTAAGCGTCGCAGCCTCGCCAGTCGTTCCGGCGGGCACTACGGCGTCGACGTACTTTTCGAGGTAGTCGAGGTTTCTGGCTATCCCCTCGTAGTCAACGCTGAAGTCATCTCTAAACGGGGTTACGAGAGCGGGTATTACGCCCTCAAACATTGACCAATCCCCTGTTCACACGTCTCGTTATGTAACCTGCAACGCGGTTGCGAACCTTCTTGCTCTGGATGTTCGTCAGCAGCTGCACCATTCTCTTGTTGTGGTCGAAGTCGCCGGTAAACACTTCGGGATACCTCTTCAGCAGTTCCCTCGCTATTACCTTAATGTACGCAGGCTTAACGGTCCCCATGTTCAACGCTATGAGAGTCTACATTTAAAAATTTGCGCACCAGATCCGGCACCTCCGACGGCAGAACGTGAAGATACCTCACGCCGTTGTAAACCACTGCCACCACCATCCTAGCCCTTTCCCTGTTGATCCCGAAGTACTCTCTGAAAGGTGCCTCGTCCGTTCTGAGACTCTTGCGACCCAGCACTTCCTCCTCGAACCTCTTCGAGTAATCTTCGAAGTCGAGTTTCTCACCCCTTGCGTCGACAATTTCGACGTCCATGACGTACTTCTCACCCCTCCTCCAGACGCAGTAGTTCGGGTGGTGGTTTATTCCAAGGCAAGGTGTTACCTCCACGTTGTCCGGAGCGTTGTCGAAGGCTGCTGCGAAACCCTCTATCTGCTTATCGAAGAGCTTCGCGCTTCTGCTGCTCAACCACTCGAACTGTCTCTCGTTTACCCCTTTGAATGACACGTCTAAATCTACGCGCTTGTCCATCTCCAGCTGCTGCACGTCGAGTTTCGCCAACCTCAGACCGTTCGTTTCGATTATGATCTTCGAATTCAGAACGCTCTCAACTGCGGCGTCGTCGAAGTTGTATTTTTCCGCGATCTCGAACAGCTTCTCGCTGCCGAGCAACTTAACAAGCTCCAGGACGTGCTCCCACTGAAGCGTGGGCTCGTTGCCCGTGATCCTGACGACTCCGAGTCTGTACTTCGACTTAGCAACTCTAACATCTTTCAGCAGCTTGTCTGACCTGCAGAGTATATCTCTTACAACCTCGATCACGCTTTTAACGATGGGTTGCGAGTTTCTGGCTTTCCAGCACCAGCAGTACTTGCAGTCGAGGTTGCAGCCGACTAGGTCGAGAACGATTTCGAGCTTTCCGTCGATAAGCCCGCAGCTGGCGACGCAGTTGCAGCTCCGAAACCTATCGTTGCACTTCTGCCAGCCGAGCCTTCGCCTCAGCGGAACCCAGCGCGTGGGGTAGTATATGTTGGAGTATCTCCCTTCCACTTTGAAGCTATGCGGGGAAGACATAAATTTACTGCCGAACTCCTCGCGTCATGGGTGTAAGGGTGAGGGGAATATACGCCACAGCTCTGACGAAGATTCTGCTCGATTCCGGCTTCAAACTCTCCCACACCTCGAAGGTTATCGAAGAGCGTTTCGGTGTCGTAGGAGAAGGACCGCCGAAGGTTACGGTGAAGGACGCCGACCAGAGGCACGGGGTCGTGGTTGTTGGGGATTACGAGATCGCAAAGAAGGTCTTCGAGACCCTTTCGAACTTCGCAATTGCTCGCTGGGTTTCGAAGCTCCCCCTCCACGCCGTAGTGAAGGGAAGGGTTGAGGAGGTCAGAAACGGCACGGCGATCGTCGACCTCGGCGGTTACGAGGGGCTGCTGGAGGGGAACTTCAGCGTGGGCGACGAAGTTCTTGTCGACATAGCCCGGCCTTTCATGCCAAGCGACGAGTATGCGAGACTCTCGACGAACTACACGATCTTCGGCGACTACGTTGCCCTGATAAGAGGAATAAAAAGGAGAGTCGTCTTCAGCAGGCACATAACAGACAGAAGACTCAGAGACGATCTGGCGGCTCTCTCCGCTATGTGCGACGTCGGCGAGTGGTGCGTGAAGTGGAGGAGCTCCGCCACCCTCGGCAAACTCGAAGACATGCTCAGAGACATCAGAAAGACTTACGAGCTCGCGAAAGAGGTGATGAAGAGAGGAGAAGAAGCAGAAGTAGGGGAGATTGTCTACAGCGGCGAGTTCTTCGGCGTAATCAGCTTCGGCGAGAAGGAGAAGCTCGACGATCTGAGAAACGAGGTGACCCCGACGATCCGGCACCACCACTCGCTGAAGTCGGTCGGCGAGGGAGAGATCGTGGACTTCGGCGAGCACACCTTACGCTTCGGTGCGGACAGAGATGCTATTTCGAGGGCAGCCATCGATTTCGTCATGTCGAACATGGGCATCGTCGAGATCGAGCACGTCTCTCTGCTTAGGGGGCAGACTCTCAAGCTAACGCCCGGAAAAGCCGTATCGAGGGGGTGTCTAAAGAGGGTGTTCCGAAAGCCGGGCTTCTTTGACGGTCTCGGTGTCAGAAAGGAGCCCGGAGACTACGACATGATGGAGTTCTCCCCGGAGCTACCGTTCATACTTCACCGCTACTACAGCAGAGACGGAGAGCTGAAGGGCATTTACGTAAACCTCAACACCCTGCCAGACGTCGGCAGGAAGCTTATCAGGTACCTCGACATGGAGATCGACGTCGTGGCGAGAGGCGGGGAAACGAAAGTTCTGGATTCCGAGAAACTTCAAAGGGCTTGCGAGCTCGGCATAGTCAAAGAGGACGTGAAGAACTACTACGAGGAGCTGGCTGAGAAGATCAGAAGGGTAATCGAGGGTGAGAGGGAGGTGACCATCGAACAGCTTGCGGAAGTTCTTTAAAGCCAGTTAGTTCACTCATCGAGGGGGCCGTAGGGTAGCCTGGTCATCCTACCGGCTTTGGGAGCCGGTGACCCGAGTTCAAATCTCGGCGGCCCCATCTGCAGACGTTTTTCACCTCTGCAAGATATTTCCTGAGCTGGATTTCCAGAAAAGCCGGCAGATTCAGCCCGATTTCTCTCGCTTCCTCGATTAGATTTTTATCCACAGTTTTATTGCTATCGCGCGGCATACGTATTGCAATTTCCGGGGCAGCATTACAGCAGTACGAGTCCATGAGAGCACATGAGAAAATCGAGCTCTGCGTAACACCCGCGGAGCATGACAGGTAAATGGACATTCGGTGGCGATTCACCAGTTGTCGGCGCATTCATATCTGGCGAACCCCGTGATGATAGTGTATATGTTGCCTCTTTTCGGCTTCGAGTTTTTTGATTAACTCGCTGATCTTTTCTCCGTTGGCGTCGGGAGTTTTGAGAACTTTAAACCGTTGGCGGTTTTCTTTAGCACGCCTTTTAATCGATCAGCTTCGTCTTTACGCTCTTCGTTTTGGCTGTCAGGTAAGAGATAGCAGAACTGACTTCCCCGCAGCAAAAACCTGTGAGGATATTTAAAATAGAAAAATTTTTGTATTCGATTAGAGCAAATTGGGATTAAATGCTTCGCTACGTAGTGGGTGGTGGTATGATAGAGGTCGAAAATTTGACGAAATACTACGGGAAGTTCAAGGCTCTAGACGGGATAAATTTGAGAATAGAGGAGAACGAGGTCTTCGGTTTCCTCGGACCGAACGGAGCCGGTAAGACTACGACGATAAACCTCATCCTCGGACTCATACAGCCGACTTCCGGGAGAATAAGGGTAGCGGGACTCGACGTCGTCAAGAATCCGATAGAGGTGAAGAAGATATGCGGCTACCTGCCGGAAAACGCCGGATTCTACACTAACATGACAGCAAAACAGAATCTGCTGTACTTCGCGGAGTTCTACGATATGGGTAAAGAGGAGGCGACGAAGAGGGTCGACGAGCTGCTCGAACT
>JBEVCD010000052.1:10426-17529 GCA_040514265.1 Archaeoglobaceae archaeon
ATGAAGCAGCGTTTGGGACTGGCACAGGCACTGATAAACGACCCGGAGGTGGTTTTTCTCGACGAGCCCACGACCGGTCTCGACCCGGCGGGAGCTGCGGACTTCAGGAGGATTATAAGGCAGCTCAAGAGGGACGGTAAGACTGTATTCTTCTCCTCACACGTACTTTCGGAGGTAAAGGAGGTGTGCGAAACGATCGGAATAATACACAGGGGCAAGATCCTCGCGAAGGGTAGGATTGAGGATTTCAGCAGCAAGACGAGAATTGCCGTTCAAAGCGAGCCAAAAGCCAGCGAAGAGCTGCTAAAAAAGTTCGGAAATGTTAGCTATGACGAGAAATCGGACGTGTTTGTAATCGAAGCCGACGGCGATCGCAGAGTAGAGATAGCAAAATTCCTCTTCAACAACGGATACATCGTCAAGGAGCTACACCTGATTGAGCCGAGCTTGGAGGAGATATACCTCAGCTTGGTGGGAGAATGAGGGTTTTGATCATTGCTAAGAAGGAGTTCGCCGACCACATCACGAGTAGGAGGTTCCTAGCCTTTCTCGTCGTGTTCCTGCTCATCTTCAGTTTCAGCGTGTATCAGGGTGTGAGCTCGTTCATGAAGACTTACGAGCTTTACGCCAGTGGAGCGTCCGAGAAGCCCAACGTTATCCAGATATTCGGCTTCCTCGCCACTGGGAGCACTTCCATTCTCGGCGGCATTCTCGGCATACTCATGGGCTTCGATTTGCTGACGAGGGAAAAGGAAAGCGGAACGCTGAAAACGCTATTGTCCCATCCGGTCTTCAGAGACGAGATCATAAACGGCAAGGCTCTGGGAGCTCTGCTTGCCATGGCTCTCGTCGTATTTCTAACGCTGATCGCAGCTTTCGGCGTGCTGATCGCCCTCGGCTTCGTACCGAGCGTCGGTGACTTTGTCGTCATCCTGAAGTTCGGAGCGATTACGCTCGTTTACTTCTTCACGTTCTTCTCCATCGGACTCTTCGCCTCAGCGGTGGCTAAGAGCACGACCACAGCTCTGATGACAGCATTTGCCGTATTCATCTTTCTGGCGATAATTCTACCGGTCGTCGGTTTCATCGCCACGGAAGCTTTGGCTGGAGAGCCTCCTAAGCCTCCAGAGGTCGAGTCCTACAACATCCCTGGTGGTTCCATCCCCACAGAAGACCCGCGGTGGGAGGAGTATGAGAGACAGATGGAGGAGTACATGAAGAGGAGACTGGCTATATCGTCCGTATTCACGCTGCTATCTCCGATGTCGAACTACGTATCCCTCGCTTCCTCGCTATCAGCACCGGAAAGTGTTTTCTACCCTGCCGGGGACACAACCAAAAACTGGGTAAGTCTGATCGTGACGCCAGCGGTATTTTTCGCCGTCAGCTACGTGAGGTTTCTGAGGGAGGAGATAGTTTGAAAACGCACATCGCTCTGTCAGTCTTTCTCGCCCTGACACTCACCGCTTCAATAAGCTGCGACGTGTATGAAGTCAACGCCGTGCCAGGGGAGACTTTGAAGTTCGCGGTAACAGTTAAAAACGACGAAGACGACGAAAAATTCATCTACCTCTCCTATCACGCCCCGGAAGGTTTCACCGGCAGATTTCTGTACGAGGGAAAAATCGTCGAGTCTCTGAAGCTGAATTCGGGTGAGGAAAAGAGTCTGGAGTTTCAGCTCTACGTTCCGGTCGACGCTGACGGTGTTTACTTCGTGACGCTGTACGCCGACGGCAGCTACACGATTCGCGTGAACGTCGGATATCCGGAGAACCCGATCAGAGTACACTCACCGGTCACCGGCGTCGCCGCGGAGGCGGGGGACACTGTGAAGTTTCGGATAACCGTCGAAAACCTGCTCACCGGCGATTACCCGCTGAGGCTCGGATGCGTTATGCCGAAAGGCTGGAAGTGCAGATACATCGAAAACAACGCTGAAGTCTACTCGATCGTCCTCAAAGCTGGAGAGAGCAGGAACATCGAGCTTGAAGTCGAGACGGACAGTAGCTCCGATGTGGGTGTCTACAAAGTGTTGCCGCTGTTTAACGGCTACCACCCTCTAAAACTTGAAGTGAGGATAACGAAAACGCATAGGGGTGAGAAGGGCGAAGTAAAACTGACAGTCGTCGATAGAGACGGCAAGGGTGTGGCTTCCGCGCGGGTAAGCGTAGACGGATACGAATTCTTTACGTCGGCTGAGGGTAGAGCGACATTCGAGGTTCCGCCCGGCGTTTACACGGTGAAAATAAGCAGAGGCGGATACTACGATAAGGAAATAAAAGACGTCGAAGTGAGAGCCGGCAAAACGACGGATCTCGGAACGATCTATCTGGAAAAGAGAGCGTACTACGTCGAACTCGTAGTTTCAAACCCGAAAATGACGGCTACACTCGGTGTAAATCCCGTGTTTGAGTTCAGGGTCGAGAACATGGGTTACGCGGACGACACTTACAGACTTAAAGCCGAAGGGTTGCCGGCAGACGTATTTCCGGCGTTCAAAGTAGACGGGGTCACAGTATCGGAGATCTTCCTGGAGGGCGGTGAGTCTAAGGATGTTCGCTTGGAACTCATATTTCCTCCGGCTACGAAGCCCGGTAAGTACGAGTTCAAACTCTGTGTCGTCGGGCAGTATGCAGCGTGCAGGAATCTCACGCTTAATCTCCAAGGAGAGTATAGAGTGCTTTTCGAGCCTGAGGGGGGCAGATACCTCTTCATCATGGAGGTCGGCGAGATCAGAGACATTAACGCCATAGTTAGAAACGTCGGTAGGGGCGCGACTCTCACCAACGTGAACATCTCGGTCGAGGCTCCGCGCGGCTGGGAAGTAGACGTTCGCCCGTCGGTAGTTCCGGCTATCGAACCTTACGAGGGTGTTCCGGTGAAAATAACCGTCAGCGTCCCGCCGGATGCTATTCCCAGCGAATACAAGTTGAAAGTGGAGATAACTAGCGACCAGACAGGAAGCACGGAAGAACTCAGAATAGTCGTTAGGGAGAAAAGTTACGCGACCGTAATAGGTGTGGCGATAGTAATCGCAGCCGTCGCCGGGGTTCTGCTCGTCTTCAGAAAGTTTGGGAGAAGGTAGTCGGAGTTTTAGAGGTGTTCGTCTGTTTCCATGCGTAAATTCTCATGCCCCATTAACGCCACGTTGTAGTTTCCGCTGCCAGGATCTGAAATTCGCTATCTCAGCACCTTTTCAGCTTCATCCCCCACTGCGAAGACTTAAGATCGTAGTCGGGGGAGGTGTAGAAAAAATTCGCAGTTATTTTCAGACCAAAGAGCGTAAACACTCTCCGAGCTGTAGCCGCTGACGGGAGAATCTTCGGCGGCGCTGTAACTGGTGACGAATGCCCGTACTGCTTAAACTCCCTAAAAAGGCTTCTGTATAGTGGCATCTGGGAACACTGCAACCCTCTTTTCTTCTCTTCCCACCTCTTCCACCATCTCTTCCAGAGTCTTTACCCTGACTACCTCGTCGTAAACCTCAAGCCACGGCTGCTTCTCCTGATACTGGGAGACGAAAACAACTTTTCCAGCCTTTTTCAGCGTGTCGGGTGGTGGTAAGTACAGAAATCCTCCCTTTCTCCTAATCCCCCACCTTCCGTGGACGTAGTGACTGATCTGGCCAGTTCTTGAGTTGCATACTAGCGTTCCCCCCTGCTTCAGGCATAAAGCGGGCCATGTTGCTATCGCAGCCTCGCTGGCCTTGCTGTAGGCATTCGAGATGACAACATCAAACTCGAATCCGATCTGAGTTGAGTAGTGCTGCCTTGCCTCCTCAACACCCTTTCTCTGCGCTTCTATTACATCTCCTGCAAAGATGTGTGTGTTCTCCCTCCTCGTGTTCACGAGAGTGTTGACTATGAAATCAAATCTCGCCATTCTCGCTGCCTCCTCAGCATCTTTCCTCATCACGTTCTCCTCGTTCACCCTACCGTAAGCCATCTGACAGGTTGGATGGAGCTCTCTCACGCTCATTGCAGCGCTCCATCCACCTATGACGCCGTGGTTGTAGGCGATACTTCTGATCCCCGCAACTCCCGGCAAAACGATCTTCGCCCCTCCCCCGTAACCGAACTGCGGATGGGGCAGGATGCAGCCGAGACCGATTTTGAGAGAGTAGCTCATAACCTCCGAGTTGATCTCCAACGGCGTTCCTGCAGAGGTATCGCCCAAATAATCAAGATTCCCGAGGGGGTTGTGATTGAAGACTGGGTAGCTCTCCACGATCTCCTCTCCCAGCTTCTTCGCAAAGTCTTCTCTGTCGTATGTGCCATGTGCTCCGTTGGCGCAGATGAAGGTGATGCTCTCGTCCGAAACCCCTCCCCTTCTCAGCTCCTCAATAACTGCCTTCGCAATGGCTTCAAGCTTCGTCGGCCTCGTCATGTCGTCGAAAACTATAACAGCCTCTCCCCTCTCCTCTCCAAGCTTTGAGAGGGGTTTTTGGGCGATGGGATTTCTAAGAGCTTTCAGAATCTCCTCCTCTTCAACTTCACCCGCAACATCACCGCTCATCCTGAAAACGCTCACTTCCCACTTCTCGGGTGGCTCAAAAAGGATTGGCTGGTCGCCATACCAGATGTTGCTGGGGAGCTCAATCATGTTTTTAAGTTATTTTTTTGTTATGAAACAGTTGCTGTTTACAGATCAATATCGTAGCCGGCAGCTACAAGCATGCCTACCAAGGTCTCCCTCAGCCCTCTGTACTTTTCATTCTCAAAGAGGGGTTTGCAGGCTTTAAGCGAAATCTCGCCGTTGAGCAGCTTCACAGCGAAGGCCATGCAAGTAGCTTCTCCACACTGCTTGCAGTTCGTCTTTGGCAGATAAGCGTAGACGTCCATCGCCCCCACCACAGATTTGGCAAGAGGTTTCGAGAGGTCTATCTCTTCCCTTTTCTCCCACGCTTCCTTCGCCTTGCTTTCAAGCTCCATCAAAATCTGCTTGGCTTCATCCTCATCCTTTATCTGCGTCATTGTAACAAAGCCATCGTCGTGGATGGTGATGATTTTCTGCCCTCTCTTGAAGGTTATCCACCCTCTCTTCTCATTGTAGCTTGCATTAGCGATGAGCCTTGCAAGGAAGGGCATTACAGCCGGGAATTCTCCGTCAATTCTTCCTATAACTCTCAGCTTTTTTGGATCTGCTATACAAGGCAGAACTTCCTTGATCTCCATGCTATTCATAACTTTAAACTTTAATTAAGTTTTTGGTTTAAATTTTAAAGAAAATAATCCATGCTGCAGGGTTCTGGCAATGGAAGTTGAGAGTTCTGAAGCGCTGGAAAAACTGCTGAAGTTCTTTGTACTGGCAGCTACAACCTCTTCGCTTTAATATGGGCAGAGGATTTACACTCCTTGGAGAGTGTGACGCTGGAGAAGTGCTCTCTCTGATCACAGCCGGGGATAAGAAGATATGAGGTTTATCCGGTTCAGGAGTTGTACTATGATTCGTACGTGGATATAAGGGTGGCAGAGAAGGGCGACAAAGCCACCCTGCGGGGTGAATTGCGAGAGCTGTAGCAGATATAAGGCGGAGAGGTGTCTCGGGTGTCCAGCAACGCTGCATTACAGAGGGAGGCTTTAGGGCTAAGAAATTTTGAGTGATGGTAAGCAGGAACTGGCCTCAGTTGTTAAGAAAAAGCTCGAAGCACCTGAAACTAAGATTGTAGCTATGATTACTCTGTATATGAAGGTGGACAGAATCTTGCTGAGAAACTGCCGAGAGATGCAATTAAGCCTCTCTTACCCTGAAATACAGCAATGAAATTTTGATAGTCTGAGGAGGATGTTTGCTTGCTTGAAAACTGATACAAAAGTAAACCTCTGATATTACCAGAATTTTACAGGTTTTTTATTATTGATGATTTTTTAAACCGGAAAAAGAAAAACTTTAAAAAACTCCGAAAATTCCTAAAGGTTATGAAAAGTTGTAAAGCTACGAAAATAGAATCAATTCTCACAATCGACAGCAAGGGCCAGATTCTTCTGCCCAAGGAGCTGAGAGAGAGGGCAAATCTCAAACCAGGGGACAGACTAGCCGTGATCACTGGCTGTGATGAGAAAGGAGAAATCTGCTGCTTCATTCTGGTTAAAGCTGAAATACTGGATGAGGTTGTTGGCAGGGCAATAGCGCCAATGCTCAGGGAGGTGGTAGCTTGAATCCCAAAGATTTCGAGAAAGAGATAGCTCATGACATCGAGAGAGTCGAGGAGGTTGCGGAGGAGTACATGACCCTCCACAAGAAGGAGCTTTCCCTGATAGAGAAATACCTCACGCTGTGGATTTTTCTGGCTATAATAGGTGGAGTTGCTCTGGGCTACGTGTATCCGGACATAGCCAACATCATTGGCTCTCTCAGAATCGGGACGACTTCAATACCAATTGCAATCGGTTTAATTCTGATGATGTACCCGCCACTGGCGAAGGTGAAGTACGAGGAGATGGGCAAGGTTTTCAGAAATCTGAAGCTCCTCGCATTCTCTCTCACTCAGAACTGGATCGTAGGGCCGGTTGTGATGTTCCTGCTTGCCATAACCCTGCTGAGAGATATGCCGGAGTTCATGATAGGCGTAATCCTCGTTGGACTGGCGAGATGCATAGCTATGGTAATAGTCTGGAATGAACTGGCTGAGGGAGACAGAGAGCTTGCTGTAGGGCTTGTGGCATTCAACGCAATCTTTCAGATTCTGTTCTATGCCGTGTACATCTACATCTTCATAACCTTCGCCCTCAACGCTCTTGGGCTTGTTCAGGGAGTTGAGGCTGACGTCAGCATAGTTGAGGCTGCAAAGACTGTCTTTATCTACCTCGGCATTCCCTTCATCATGGGCGTTGCCACGAGATACGGGAGCTTCAAAGTTAAAGGTAGAGAGTGGTTCGAAAATGTCCTGGCTCCGAAAATAAGCCTTCTCACTCCTGCAGCACTGCTTTTCACCATCGTTGTAATGTTCTCGTTGAAGGGCGAATACATAGTCGAGCTTCCGATGCAGGTTGTCAGGGTTGCAATCCCGCTGACGCTCTACTTCCTCATAATGTGGTTTGCGACGTTCTTCATCGCCTACAAGCTGGGCGTTGATTATCCGAAGGCGACAGCAGTCTCCTTCA
>JBEVCD010000053.1:0-17525 GCA_040514265.1 Archaeoglobaceae archaeon
TTCTGCAAACTGTTCATGCTTTATTACAATCATCTGAGGTGGTTAAGTTGACAGGGCTGTCGCTTTTGAAAATAGTTAAATACTACACTCAACTAGGACTAATTCGCGTAGCTGGAGGTGGTAACTTGATCTGGCTGCAAGCGCTCGCGTACGCCGCTGTATTCGTGTTCGCAGTCGTGATGCTATACAGGTTCGTCAAGTATTCGACGATGCCCTTGCACCTGCGGTGGGAACTCTATCCGGTGCCCCACGAGCCCCATAGAGCGGAGTACGGAGGCAGTTACTACGAGGAGCCGGAGTGGTGGAAGAAGCCCCGCGAAACCTCGCTGGCTGGGGAACTAAAGGAGATGCTCGCCGAGATGCTTTTCATTGTCAGGCTCTACAAGAACAACCGCAGGCAGTGGTATTTCTCCTTCCCGTTCCACGGCGGAATATACCTCATTCTTCTGTGGTTCGTGCTGATCTTTGCAGCAGCTGCAGCCTCGCTGCTGGGCCTGAGCGATGAGCCGCTGATGAGTCTGGCTTTACCCGTAGGACTGCTCGGCATGGTGGCGCTGACAGTAGGTTGCATCGGGCTGCTGCTGCTAAGGCTCAGCGATCCCAACCTCAGGAAATACAGCGCACCGCTCGACTATCTGAACCTGCTCTTCATACTCGCCGTCGTCCTGACCGGCTTCGCCGCCTGGAGTGTTGACAGAAACTTCACAATCGCTGAGAGCTTCGCGAGGTCCATGCTTACGTTCTCACCTCCACCGAAGCTCAGCGGCGAGATAGCCCTGCACGTCGCGCTCCTCTCGCTGCTCGTCATGTACATCCCCTTCACGAAGATGTCTCACTACCTCGCGAAGTACTTCACGTATCACAAGATACTCTGGGAGGACGAGCCCAGCCTTCCGGGTTCGCGGCTAAGGGAAAGGATAAAAGCTACGCTGACGAAGTACAGGGTGCACTGGTCGGCTCCGCACGTCGTGAGGAACCTCACATGGGCTGAAGAGGCGACTACTCCGTTAAGCGGAGGTCAGAAGGAGGGTGAAGTATGAGGGAAGATGTCAGAATAGAAGATATAAGCAAACCCTCGGAGCAGCTCGTCCGCGTAAGGTTGGAAGACCTTATGCCCCTTCCCCCGCCCTACGACAAGCCGGGCTCCGAGCCCGACTTCAGTGAGCCGGACCCCTCCTGGAGGGAAAAGTACGTAACGGAGCTCGACGGATTCGTAGCGATCGACATTCCCTGGAAACCGAAGACGAAGGAAGAGGAGGAGCAGCTGGTTTCGAAGTTTCTGGAGGGGCTCAAAAAGCTGCTCAGCGAGGACGACAACTGGGCTTTCCTTCAGCCACTGCTGCTGAGCGTCGAGTACTGCGCCCGCTGCCAGACTTGCAACGAAGCTTGTCCGATCTACGTTTCGAGCGGCAGAAAAGAGCCCTACCGCCCGACTTTTCGGGCTGAGGTGCTGAGGAGGATAATCAAGAAGTACCTGACGCCCGGAGGAAAGCTGAAAGCCAAGCTGACAGGTGACATAGAGCTGAACGCGCTTACCGTTATGCGCCTCGCGGAGGCTGCTTACCGCTGCACGATATGCAGGCGCTGCACACAGACGTGTCCGCTCGGGATCGACAACGGGCTGATAACGAGGGAGATAAGGAAACTCTTCAGCCAGGAGATGGAGATAGCGCCTTCGCCGCTGCACAAGCTGGGAACCGTTCAGCACCTCGAAAAGGGATCCTCGACCGGCTTGACGACGGAGGGTTTCAGGGATATAATCGAGTTCATCGAGGAGGACATAGAGGACCGGACCGGGAAGAAGATAAAGATCCCCGTCGACGAGAAGGGGGCTGACATCCTGCTCTTCCACAACGCCGGCGAGTACTTGAGCTGGCCCGAGAACATAATGGCTTTCGCGATAATATTTGAGGAGGCTGGCTTGGACTGGACTCTTAGCAGCGAAGCGGTCGGCTACGACGCCGTAAACTACGGCGTCTGGTACGACGACGTGCAGCTGGCGAGAATAGCTTTAAGGCATGCGGAGATAGCGAGAAAACTCGACGTGAACAGAGTGGTCATCGGCGAGTGTGGGCACGCGCACAAGGCTCTGACGGTCATAGCCGACAGGATATTCGTCGACGAGTACGCGATACCCAGGGAGAGCTACCTGCCCCTGCTCTGGGACATCGTTAGAAAGGACAAGCTGAACTTGGATCCGGAGAAGAACAACTTCCCCGTAACGCTGCACGACCCCTGCAACATAGTCAGGCTCATGGGAATAGTGAAGCCGCAGAGGGAGATTCTCAAAAAGATCTGTCCGCAGTTCAGGGAGATGCAGCCGAACGGTGTTTACAACTACTGCTGCGGAGGTGGGAGCGGTTTCGCCATAATGAACCACATGAACTTCCCGGAATTCAGGGCGAAGATATCGAGCAGGATGAAGTTCAAGCAGATACTCGAAGCCTTCAGCGACCACATAGAGCCGGATGTCAAAAAGTACGTCTGCGCCCCCTGCAGCAACTGCAAAGGTGCGATCAGGGATATCCTAAACCACTACAACGCGACGGAGAGGTGCGGAATACACTACGGCGGGCTCGTGGAACTCGTTGTGAACGCCATGGTCGACATCGAGGAGCCGTTCATAGAGATGTTTTGACGACGTTTCTCAGGACTCCTATCTTTTCTATCTCCAGCCCTTACTGCATCGTGTGCCGCGTTTAACGGCATCGCTCCCCGGCAACTTCGACGAGCTTTCCGAACCGGCATTCGAGAGTAGAGTTATAAGCTTGCGGTTTTTAGACTCGCCATGAAACGCCTGTTACCGCTGGTAGCGCTAATACTTCTGAGCGGATGCTCGCAGCACGGGGAGGAGCTGAAGGTGGGAATTCTGCCTATAGAAGACTCACTGCCGATAGTCGTGGCAGACGAGGAGGGCATATTCGAAGCCCACGGCTTGAGCGTAGAAGTTGTGCACTTCTCAAGCGCCGTGGAGAGAGACGCTGCCCTCATGGCTGGAGAAGTCGATGCCGTCATCACCGACCCGCTCGCCGTCCTACTTCTGAGGGACAAGGGCTACGACGTGAAGATAGCGTCGATATGTCTGGGCGTGACGCCAAAAGAGGGCGTCTTCGCGATCCTCGCATCTCCGGGCAGCCAGATAGAGAGCGTGGAAGACCTCGAAGGGAAGGAGATAGCGGTCTCGCTGAACACGATCATCGACTACGCACTCGACGTCATGCTCAGCGAATACGGAATCAAAAACTACACGAAGGTCTCGATACCAAAGATCCCGCTCAGGCTGCAGGCTTTGCTCAGCGGTGAGGTGGAGGTCGCCGTTCTGCCGGAGCCGCTTGCCAGTTACGCGGTCAGCAAGGGGGCGAAGCTCATACTGAGCGACGCCATGCTCAACGAAAGCGTAACACAGACGGTCATAGTTTTCAGGAGCGACGTCGATTCCGAAACGGTAAGGAAGTTCCTCGAAGCTTACGGGGAAGCTGTTGACTGGATAAACGCGGACAAGGAGAAGTACAGGGAGAAGTTCGTTGAGATAGCGAGGATTCCAGAGGAGATAGCCGAGGTATATCCGATCCCGGACTACCCGAAGCCGCAGAAGTTCCCGAGGGAGTTCTACGACCGCTACGTCCAATGGGCTCTCGAAAGGGGGCTGATAAGCAGACAGATTCCGTACGAGGAAGTAGTCGAATGATAGAGGTCGTGAACGTGTCGAAGTCCTTCGGAGAGTTGAAGGTCCTCGACGGTGTCAGCTTCGACGTCGAGAGGGGTGAGAGCTGCGCGATAATCGGACCTTCAGGTTGCGGTAAGTCGACGCTGCTGCTCATAATCGCCGGACTCTTGAAGCCGAGCGGCGGGAAAGTCGTGGTCGACGGAGAGGAGGTGAGAGGACCTCTTAGGAACGCAGCCCTGATACTGCAGGACTACGGGCTCTTCCCCTGGAAGACCGTCTACGACAACGTGGCGCTCGGGCTGAGGATAAGGGGGGTTAACAGAGAAGAGGAGAGGAGGATCGTCGAAAGGTTGCTCGCGGACTTCGGACTCAAGGGGTTCGAGAGACACTATCCAAAGCAGCTGAGCGGCGGGATGAGGCAGCGAGTAGCCATAGCGAGAGCTATCGCTGTGAATCCTGACGTGCTTCTCATGGACGAACCGATGGCTGCGCTCGACGCGCTTCTGAGGGAGGAGGTCCAGAACTTCCTGCTCAGACTCTGGAGGGAGACGAAGAAGACCATGTTGCTCGTGACCCACAGCATAGAGGAGGCTGTGTTCCTGGGGAGGAAGATAGTCGTGCTGAGCGACAGACCGGCTAGGGTCAAGGCGATCGTCGAGAACGAGGAGATGGGGAGTGAGGATTACAGAAACGATGAGACTTTCTTCGAAAGATGCAGGCTCCTGAGGCGGGTTATAAGGGCTACCTGATAACGATCTTCGCTCTCCTGTCGCTCTGGCACGCAGCCTCGCTCATCCTGAAAAATCCGGCACTGCCGAGTCCGATCGATGTTCTGCCCTTGATGCTATCCGCAGAGCTCTTAAAGCATGCCGCGATTAGCCTTCTGAGAGTGGCGTATTCTCTGGCCCTCGCGCTGTCTATCGCCATCCCTGCAGGAATATTCAGCAGGGAAAAGTTCGTAGATGCGGTCGTTTCCCCGGTAATCTACCTGCTCTACCCCATCCCGCACATCGTCCTTCTGCCCATCTACATAATCTTCTTCGGCATCGGAGACCTTTCTAGGGTTCTGCTGATAGCCACGATCCTGTTCTTCCAGATAGCGGTAACGACGAGGGACGCTGCAAAGCAGGTGAGCGACTACTACGTCTACTCCATACTCTCCCTCGGCGCCTCGAAGCTCGACGTCTACAGACACGTCGTGGTGCCCGCTTGTCTTCCTAAGATCATCACGGCTATGCGGATAAGCGTGGGGACGGCTATAGCCGTCCTCTTCTTCGCAGAGAGCTTCGCGACGACTTCGGGCTTGGGCTACCTCATACTCGACTCCTGGAGCAGAGCCGACTACGAGGAGATGTTTGCAGCCATCACAGCCATGGCTTCGCTCGGCTTCGCACTCTACGCCGTCTTAGAGCTTATCGAGCGCAGAGTTTGCAGGTGGATGTGAGCTCCGCTCGCGTAGCCGTCGAGATCCAGGAGGACGGCTTTGAAGCCCAGCTCCTTCAGCTTCTCCCTAACGATGTCTGCTTTCTCGAAGACTTTCCCGAGCTCCCCTCTCTCCACCTCCACTATCGCCACGCCCCGGTAGTTTCTGACCCTCACCTGCCTGACTCCGCAGACCTCGATGAGAGCATTTTCAGCCGCATCGATCATCCGCAGCTCCGCCTCGTCTATCCCCACTCCGAAGGGTATTCTGGTAGCCAGGCACGCAAGGGAGGGCCTGTCGTGGAAGGAGAAGCCGAGCTCCTTCGCCAGACTCCTTATCTGCTCCTTCGTCACACCGAGTTCAGCCCAGGGACTCCGGACGCCGAGTTCCCTGGCTGCTCTGAACCCCGGTCTGTGCTCTTTCAGATCGCTCGCGTTCGTCCCTTCGAGCACGACATCGAAGCCTCTCGCCTTCGCAACTTCGACGAGCTTTTCGAGTATCCTCCTCTTGCAGAAGTAGCACCTGTCCTTGTCGTTCCTCCTGAACTCCTCCGTCAGGACGTCGAGGTGCAAAAACTCGTGTTTCACGCCTATCTCCCTAGCTGCAGCTTTGGCGGCTTTGATCTCTCTCGAAGGCGTAACCTGCGATAAAACAGTGACTGCCAGCACGTCCTTGCCGAGCATCTTGCAGACCGCAGCGAGCGTCGCGCTGTCGACGCCTCCGCTGAAAGCGACGAGAACCCTTTTGAACCCTCTCAGACTTTCTTCGAGCTTCGCAACAACTTCACTCAGGTGCATGGCAGAACCCCCGAATGCTGAATCACCGACGCCAGAAGCGTGACGCTTATGGCTGCATTTACGTGGTAGAACGCGTATTCGAGCTTCTCCGGCTTTAGATGCACGATCGCGTGCTCCAGAACGAGCAGAAGGGCTACAGGTAGAGCTGCGAGCTTCAGGATCATAGATACCAGAGCCAAGAACGCGACGTGGTTCAGCTTCGCAGCTAAGAGCGCGAATCCCTCGCCGAAGTGGGCTGGAAGCGAGTGCAAGCCCTCTCTCCTGTCGAACTCGACGTCCTGCAACGCGTAAATCATGTCGAAGCCCGCTACCCAGAAAACGACGCCAGCAGCTATAAGCGTAACCTCCAGCCCCCTGCCCAGGAAATCTATCGAGTCCGTGGCGGCGACGAAGCCGCCCAGCGGCGCGAGCGCGAGGTTTAAGCCGAGGACGTAGTGACAGAGGCACGTGAAGCGCTTTAGATACGGATAGACGTACGCCACGATCGGCGGGATAGGAGAAAGAATTGCAGCTGTTCTGTTGAGGAGGAAGGCGGAGGCGAAGTACACTGCGAGCGCTACAGCTGCTATAGAGTAGGCTTCTCTAACGCTTATCAAACCGCGCGGTATGTGTCTGTTCGCAGTTCTCGGATTTTTCGCGTCTATTTCTGCGTCTATTATCCTGTTGAAGGTCATCGCAGCCGTCCTCAACCCCGTGAAGGCTGTAAATATGAGGAAAGCGGTTCCGAGACTTATGGGCGCAGCCATGATTGCTCCGATGTAAGCGAAGGGTAGAGCGAACAGCGTGTGCTCTATTTTAATGAAGTCGAGGTACATCCGCAGCTTCACGAGCTCGCACCCCTTATCACGCTCATAACCCTCTCGTGGAGCTCCTTCAGCACTTTCCGGCGGTCTTCCATGAGCACCACGTCCTCCTCACCCACCAGATACATGTTGAACGAGAACGGGCTCGGATACGGCACCCTCACGATCCTCAGCTCCACCTCCCTGCCGACCTTGGAGAGGTAGTCGAGTGCGTTCTCAAGATCCATCGCGTCCTCCATTATCTCCCTGTACGTCTCGACGAGCACGGGGAAGTCCGGATAATACCTGCGCAGAAAGTTCAAAATTGAATCCGCACTCATCTGCTGGTTCCAGACGCTCTTCTCCCTGCCAAGGTAGTTTCGAAGTATCATCAGACTCCTGACGGCTACGTGCCTGAACCTCCTTCGCAACAGCTCCGTTCTTTCGAGGGCTCGCTTCAGATGGTCCACGAAGTTCGGAATCTCGAAGAGGGACTCTATTTCGGCGTCGCTCAGCTTCCTGTTCTGCGGAAGTATGAGCGCGAATCCGTTGTCCGTTACAGCCATCTGAACGTTGCAGTCCTTAATCAGCCCGACGCGGTAAGCGAAGACTCTCGCTATCGCGCTGTTAGCCTTCCTGCCGACGAGGGTGTGGAAGAAGTAGTAGTTCCTCTCGCCCTCGTACTTTTCGACTACTAGCTTTCTGTCAGTTGGGATTTCGCTGAAGAGCTTCTGCTCCATGAAGTAGCTGTAGATGGCGTTGGCTGCGTTTCTTTCGAGTTCGTAGTTCTCCATGAGCCAGAATATTATCTCCTCCCTGCTCATTTTTTCGAGCATCTCCTCTAAGGTTCTGCGGAACCTCTGTATTCGCAGAGCGAGGTCGTAGCTCAGCGGAAGCTGCTCGCTGAACCAGCTCGGAACAGTCGGCTTTTCGCCTTCTACCTCCTCGACTATGACGTTCATACCCTTCGACTTAAGGTAGCGGAACGTCCTGCCGGCGAGCACGAATATGTCGCCGGCAACTAACCTTTCCGCGAACTCCTCTTCGATCTTTCCTATGAAGCGTCCGTCCTTCGTTATCACGTTTATCGCGACCTCGTCGGGAATAGTTCCGACGTTGAGGTAGTATATCGGTCGAAGCATCTTGCCCCGCCGCCCGAAAACTCCTTCAGCTTCATCGAACCAGATCTTCGCGTAAACCTTCTTCCTTTCGAGCTCCGAGTAACTGCCGCTGAGGTACCTGAGAACGGATACGAACTCTTCTTTCGTCAGATCTCTGTAGGGATAGGCGTTCCTTATCAGCGCCAGAGCTTCGTCGACTGTCCACTTCTTCTCTATCGCCATTCCGACGACGTGCTGGCAGAGGACGTCGAGACACTTCTTTGGAATCCTTATCCTGTCCAGCCTCCTCTTCCTCGCCTCGTCGGCCAGGACTGTGCACTCGACGAGGTCGTCGGCGTCGACGACGACTATCCTTCCGACGCTGACCTCGTGAAGCCTGTGACCGCTCCTCCCTATCCTCTGCAGAGCCCTGTTTATACTCTTAGGCGAACCGAGCAGAATTACGAGGTCTATGTAGCCTATATCTATGCCGAGCTCCAGCGAGGTTGAGCTGACCACACACCTCAGCTTTCCTTCCTTGAGCTCCCTCTCCACCTCCAGCCTGACCTCTTTCGAGAGGGAGCTGTGGTGGGCTTTTATCGGGAAGTCCTTCAACCTCTTCTTTAGGTGGAAGACCACCCTCTCCGTCGCGCTGCGTGTGTTCGTGAAAATCAGCGTCGTCCTCGAATTCTTCACGTATTCAGCGAGCAGGTCGTAGAGCTTCTCGCTTATCTCTTCCGCGCTTGCGGAGAAGAAGTCGCTGAGCGGGGAAACGACCTTTATGTCCATCTTCTTCTCGAACGTAACGTCGGCGACTACGCAGTCCCTTTCGACGCCGTGCTCGTAGCCGACGAGAAAGCGCGCGACCTCATCGAGGGGCGCTATGGTTGCAGAGAGTCCTATCCTCACCATCTTCCCCTGCTGCAACCTCTGCAGCCTCTCCATCGAAAGCGTTAGGTGAACTCCTCGCTTGTTCTCAGCCATCGCGTGTATCTCGTCGACGATCAGGTAGCGAACGTTCGTGAGCGCTTTCGAGAACTTCGGACTGCAGAGAACGATGGCGAGTGTTTCCGGAGTCGTGATAAGTATGTGCGGAGGCTTCTTAGCCTGTCTCTGCCTCTCCGCTGCATCCGTATCGCCGGTGCGGACGGCGATTCTTATCTCCTGAAGCTTTACACCCTTCCTCTCCGCCAGCTCGTATATCTCGCGTAGGGGTTCTTCGAGGTTCCTCTTTATATCGTTGTTCAGAGCCCTGAGGGGGGAAACGTAGACCACGTAGGTTCTGTCTTCGAGCTCGCCCCTTTCAGCCTTCTCGACGAGAAGGCTTATGGCAGCCATGAAGGCTGCGAGGGTCTTACCGCTTCCCGTCGGCGAAGTTATCAGGACGTTGTTCCCCCTGTAGGCTTCGACTATCGCGTAGCGTTGGGGAGGAGTGAAGGTAGAATATCTGGACAGAAACCACTCTCTGACGAGGGGGTGGAGCGTCGAGAGTATCTCCTCGTCGCTGTAAGGCTTCCCCTGAATTATCATCTCATCGACTTTTCGTGCCGCTGTTTAAAGCCTCACCGGGATACCCTTCGACGCCAGATACCTCTTTACTTCCGCTATCTCTATCTCGCGGAAGTGGAAAACGCTCGCCGCAAGTGCGGCGTCCGCTTTCCCGAGGGTAAAGGCTTCGTAGAAGTGTTCGAGTTTTCCAGCCCCACCGGACGCTATCACTGGGATGCCCACCTCCTCGCTTATCTTAGACGTTATGGGTATGTCGTAACCGTCCTTCGTCCCGTCCCTGTTCATTGAAGTCAGCAGTATCTCGCCGGCGCCGAGCTCCTCGACCCTCTTCGCCCACTCCACCGCATCCATGCCGGTAGGCTTCCTTCCCCCGTATATGACCACCTCGTACCAAGCTCTTCTTCCGTCTTCGAGCTCGACAATGTGCTTCCCCCTGCTAAGATCGAAGTTCCTCCGGCAGTCGATGGCGACGACTATGCACTGACTCCCGAACACCTCGGCGGCTTTTTTAACGAGTTCCGGATTTCTGACGGCAGCCGTGTTTATTGAAACTTTATCGGCTCCGGCTGCCAGCAGTCTGCTTATGTCATCGATACTCTTTATGCCTCCCCCGACGGTCAGTGGTATGAACACCTGCTCGGCTGTCCTCTCTATGACATCGATCATCGTCTCCCTTCCCTCGGGTGAAGCGGTGATGTCGAGGAAAACCAGCTCGTCCGCTCCCTCCTCGTCGTACCTCTTTGCGAGCTCAACGGGGTCACCCGCGTGGCGGAGGTTGACGAACTCAACTCCTTTAACGACTCGCGCACCGCTCTCATCGAGCGTCACGTCGAGGCACGGAATTATGCGTTTAGCGAGCACGTGTTTATCAGCTACTGCGCGAATATTAAATCCTGACGATCGTCACAACTGTAAAGTTTTTTTATGCTCTAAGCCCCACCTGCAGCGTGGTCGTGGGCATCGACGTCGGAGGAACGAACACGGACGCTGCGATAATCGGAGAAGACGGAATTATCACGGTTAAAATGCCGAGCGAACTCGGAATAGCGAGCGTCCTCAGGGAGCTGAGGAGACGAACGGATCTCGCAGCGGAAAAAGTGGTCGTGAGCACGTCCATACCCCTCAACTTCGTCCTCTCGCGCTTCGATGAAGTTAAAACTCTCACGATCCTCATACCCGGACCGGGGCTGAACTACGGGAGCTACGGAAGGGTCGTGAGGGGATACGTAAACCACCGCGGCGACGTCGTGGAGGAGATCGACGAGGAGGAGGTCGAGAGGATTTTGAGAGAAGAAAGCTACGACAACTTAGCCGTTGCCGCAAAGTTCTCCGTCAGAAACTCCCAGCTTGAGGAGAAAGTGAAGGAAATCGCTCTGAAATACGTTGGCGAAGATAGGATAGCGCTCAGCCACTTCGCCGGCGGCATGAGCTATCCGGCGAGGATTAACACGACCGTCGTAAACGCAAAGATAAAAGCGACTGTCCACGAGCTCACAGAGCTCGTTAGATCGTACGCAGGAGACTTCTACTACTACACGGGCGACGGTGGAATAACACCCTACAGCGTAGCCCTCGAAAACCCGTCGGTTCTCTACAACTCAAGCCCTGCAGCAGTTGCGATGGGAGCCTACTTCCTTACCTCCGAAGAGAACGCAGTCGTAGTGGACATAGGCGGAACGACGACGGACATCGTTTTCATAGAGAACGGCTCTCCGCGGATAGTGGAGGGTCTGGAACTCTACGGCAGAAAGACGCTTATAAGGTGTGTAGATGCCATAAGCGTTCCCTTCGGAGGCGACAGCTACGTCAACGGAAGGCTGAACCCGAAAAAGCTCGACAAGCCGATAGCCTTCGGCGGGAAGTTCTTTACGCTCACCGACGCTCTGAACTGCCTGGGTCACGAGATAGGGAACTACAGAGCTTCGAGGGAGGCGGGTAAAAACCAGGACTGCGAATCCGTCGTCGATGCGTTCGTTTCGCAGCTTGGCGGCATACTCAGCAGCTTCGAAGTCGAAAAGATAATCGGAGCCGGCTACCTTGCACCCTACCTTGTGCCGGACATAGCCGAGCGCTGCGGAGCGAAGTACGTAATTCCGAAGCACTTCGAGTGTGTGAACGCCATAGGCGTAGCTGTTTCGAGGCTTAGCCTGAGGCTCTACGCGAGGTTCGACACGGAGAAGTGCGTAGCCTCCTACAACGGGATAGTCGAGGAGTGCCCATTCAGACGGGGGAGCCTGCCGAGCGAGGAGGAGGTCGTGGAGGTTGCGAAGGAGAAGCTGCGGGAGTTCGCGAAGAACTTCGGAGCAGACGAGTCGGACTTCGGGGAGGCTAGGATAATCTATCTCAGCGGCTTCGTAGTCGTGAGGGGAGGAATAAGAAGGGGAGCCGTATACGATGTCGTCGTCCAGTTCGAGCCAGGGCTGAGGTATGATACCGGAAGATTTTCTTGAGTTCCTGAAGGTCCTTGAGGAGCTGAGAGAGAGGTCGTCGCAGGGCTGGATCATCGTAGTGGAGGGAGCGAAAGACGTCGCCTCGCTGAAAGAGTTGGGCGTCGAGAACGTCCGAGTTTTGAGAAGCTACAGCGAAGCAGCTGAGTTGATCGGCGAGAACGTCATAGTTCTGACCGACTTCGACAGGGAGGGGGAGAGGAAAGCCAAGAGGTTGAGAGAGGTCCTGATCAACGCCGACTTCGAGCTGCGGCACAGACTCTTCTGCAGGGTAAAGAAGGAGGTAACAAAGGTCGAGGAGCTGAGCGATTTCGTGAGGAAGTACGAAAGAAATATACTTCGGACTACATTTTACCATGCGGATCGTTAAGGAGCTCGAAGTCGGAAATATTAGGTTGAAGCTCGTGCAGGGAGACATCACGCAGTATTCGGCGGACGCAATAGTTAATGCAGCCAACAAACACCTCGAACACGGCGGCGGCGTTGCGGCTGCGATAGCGAGAGCGTGTGCCGGAGATGCCGGAGAATACACAAGGATAAGCAAGGAGGAAATGAGGAAGCAGATAGGAAGGGACTACATCGAGCACGGCGAGGTCGTGGTAACTCCTGCTATGAGGCTGAGCGAGAGGGGAGTGAAGTACGTCATACACACCGTCGGTCCGATCTGCGGAGGGAAGTGGAACGAGGAGCTGAAGGACAAGCTCTACAGAGCTCTTAAAGCTCCCCTCGAAAAGGCGAAAGAGTTGGGACTCGAATCGATCGCCTTTCCAGCTGTCAGCGCCGGCATATACGGCTGCCCGCTCGAAGAGGTCGTCAAGACGTTTCTGGAAGTAGTAGAGGAGTTCTCCTCGAACCCCGGAAGCCTGAAGGAGGTTGCTCTCGTCCTTTACGATGAAGCTTCGGTTGAGAAGGCCAAGAAATTCTTCAGAGGCTGAGGGTATGGAGTTCGAGGACGTCGCCAACGCCGTTGTGGGGCTGCTGAAAAAAGCCCACACCGAGCTGCCGGATGATGTGTTGAAAGCCATAAGGAGAGCATACGAGCTTGAGGAAAACGAGGTCGCTAGAAAGAACCTCGAAATCATACTGAGAAACGTCGAGGTCGCGAGGAAGCTGCGAGTTCCTATGTGCCAGGACACCGGCATCCCGGTTTTCTTCGTCGAGCTCGGCAGGGAGCTGTGCTTGGACTTTGACCTCTACGATGCAATAGTCGAGGGTGTTAGGAGGGCAACGAAGGAAGTTCCGCTACGCCCGAATGCTGTCCACCCCATCACACGCAAGAACTCAGGAGACAACACCGGAATACACATCCCGCCCGTTGAAGTTCAGATCGTAAACGGGGACTCGCTGAAGATAGCGGTGATACCGAAGGGTGCCGGAAGCGAGAACGTCTCGGCATTACGCATGATGCTTCCGGGTGATGCGGACAAAATAAAGAGCTTCGTAGTCGAGTGCGTTGCGAGAGCCGGGGGAAAGCCCTGTCCACCGATATTTGTCGGAGTCGGCATCGGGGGAACCTTCGATCTGGCTGCAAAGCTTGCAAAGAAAGCTCTGCTGAGAAACGTTCTCGAAATGGACGACTTCGAACTCGAAGTGCTCGAAGCCGTCAACGCGCTTGGAATCGGACCTATGGGCATGGGCGGAAAGACCACAGCCCTAGCTGTGCTGATAAACTACGCCCACTGCCACACAGCCTCGCTGCCCGTCGCTGTCAACATCCAGTGCTGGGCGAACAGGCGCGCGGAGGTGGTGCTGAGGTGAAACTCACGACTCCGCTGAGGAAAGAGGAAATTCTGAAGCTTAGAGTCGGCGAGGAGGTCAAGATCAGCGGAACAGTCTACACTGCGAGAGATGAAGCCCACGCCCGGCTCGTCGAGCTCCTCGAAAGAGGGGAAGAGGCGCCGTTCGAGCTCGAAGGAGCCGTAATCTACCACTGCGGACCCCTCGTCGTGGATCGCAGGGTAATATCCGCCGGTCCAACTACGTCTGCGAGGATGAACAGGTTCGCGGTAAAGCTGCTCGAAAAAGTCAGCTGCATGGCGTTCATAGGCAAAGGCGGAATGAGCGATGAAGTGGTAGAGGCTATGAAGGGAAAAGCGGTCTACTTCGCGTTCACCGGCGGTGCCGGGGCTTTAGCTGCTGAGAGGATAAAAGCGGTCAGAAACGTTTACTGGGAAGACTTGGGAATGCCCGAAGCCGTCTGGGAGCTCGAAGTCGAGGACTTTCCGTGCATAGTTGCGATAGACGCCCACGGAAACAGCGTATACTCGGAGGTCGAGAGGAGGGTGAGAGAGGCGATTAAAACCTTGCTCTGATGAGGAACCCCTCTCCGAATCTTTTAGCTTCCACGATTTCGCATCGAAGCGGCGGATCGAAGGATTCGCCGTCGCAGATCGTGGGCGATGAGCTTCCACCTATTACCATGGGTGAGTAGTAGACTATCAGCTCGTCGACCAAACGCTGGCGGAGCAGCGAACTTACGAGCGTCCCGCCCCCTTCAACGAGCAGACGCTTTACGCCTCTAGCTGCCAGATAGTCCATCAAACTTTTCAAATCGACTCTCTCCTCTCCCAGAACGACGACTTCAGCTTTCTTCCTTACCTCCTCCACCTTCGACGGATCAGCGACGCTCGCGACGGCTACGATAGTTTTTGCCCTGGAGTCGAGCACCTTGGCGTCGATGGGTATTCTGCACCTGCTGTCCACGACCACCCGCAAGGGGTTTGGAGGTTTCCCCCTCAGCAACCTCTTAGCCCTCAGCTCGTCGCTCTTAACCGTTAGTGATGGATCGTCGGCGAGGACGGTTCCTATTCCGACCATTATCGCGTCGCAGCTAGCCCTGAGCTCGTCTACTCTGCGCAGGTCCTCCTCGCACGATATCCTTATCTGCCTGCGCTTCTCGTCGCTTATCTTCCCGTCGAGGCTCGCAGCCATGTTTACTATTACGAACGGCTCAGACCGTCGTGAGCTCATCATCGATCAGCCTATCAGGGAATCCTCATCGCCGTAAAAGCTGCGCGGCGAGGGTAAAAAAGTTTTAGCGAACTATGTTCTGCCTGTATCCGCAGCTCGGGCAGCGGGTGTCTTCGAGGTTCACGCGCTTTACGTAGAATCCCCGCCTCTCTATTATCAGCTCTCCGCAGTTCGGGCAGTAGGTGTTCTCGTACTTGTGCCCCCAGACGTTTCCCGCGTAGACGTACTCGACTCCGGCACTTCTCGCTACCTCCACAGCTTTTTCTATCGTTTCAACTGGCGTAGCCGGTACGTCGAGCATCTTGTAATCCGGATGGAATCTGGAGAAATGAACAGGGATGCGCTTGTCTACGCTGACTACCCAGTTCGCGAAGTCCCGTATCTCTTCGACGTCGTCGTTGTAGCCGGGAATTATGAGGTACGTGAGCTCGACGAACACACCCTTTTTGTGCATGTACTCCACGGTCTCAAGCACGTGTTCGAGTCTGGCTTTGCAGACTTTCGAGTAGAATTCCTGCCTGAACGCCTTAACGTCCACGTTCGCAGCATCCAGAACGTCAAACTGGTCCAGAGCCTCGGGAGTCATGTAGCCGTTGGTGACGTAGACTACGAAGTATCCCTCCCCCTTCGCCAGCCTCGAAGAGTCGAGCGCGAACTCGTGCCATATGGTCGGTTCGTTATAGGTCCAAGCAATGCCGTCAGCGTCGTATTCCCTGCAGAGCTCGACGACATCTTCGGGTTTCAGCTCTCTCAGATAGGGGAAGTTGAGGTCGGCGGCGGATATCTCGAAGTTCTGACAGTGCAGACAGCGGAAGTTGCAGCTAACACTTCCGAAGGAGAGAACTTTGCTCCCGGGTTTGTAGTTGTGAAGCGGCTTCTTTTCTATCGGATCGAGAGCTATTGATGACACAAGACCGTAGTTGTAGACCCAGAGTCTGCCCCCCTCGTTCTTCCTTACCCTGCAGATCCCCCACTTCTCCTCCTTCAACCTGCAGCGGTGCCAGCAGGTCTTGCAGCGAACCTCGCCGTCGAGCTTTTCGTAAAGATACGACTCGACTTTCATAGCTCGTTCCAGAGCTCTCTTAGCTCCCTAGCGTACTCTTCTGGCGTGAAAAACGTTACGCTTTCGTCCTGAAGCATCTTCGGGAAGAAGACGTCACACCAGTAGAACTTCCCGAAAGGACTTCTGGCGACGATGTGGAAGTTCGTTCTGAAGTGTTCACCGATCCTGTCGGCGCAGAAGAACGCGAAGTTGAAGGAATTCATCCCTTTCCGCTCGTAGTACTTCAGAACTTTCACTATTCCTTCCGCGAAGCCCAAAAGCTGCTCGTCGCTCATCTTTGCGAATTCCCTCTCCTCCGGAATCGCCGTGAAGTGGTAGAAACCCTTCGGCGCGAAGGCTGCTATCCACTCCGTTTTCGCCGTCCTGCCGATGTACCTCTCCCCTCCCCTCTCGGCTTCGAGTAGAGCGAGCCAGTAATCCTTCCCGTTTGACTCCTTGAATTCGAGAGAGCTCCAGTCGAGCCTCGCGAAGTAGTCCGGCGAGTTCTGGGTTATAACGACTTGGATGTGCGGGTGCATTATGCTGCTGCCAGCCGGCTTGAGGTAGTTCATGCCAACGGTAATGTAGAGCTTACCCTCGGGGAGCTTTTCGAGGTATTCCTGAACCAGCTTGAATGCGTCGAAGAAGTGCTGAACCTTAAACTGCGACGGTCTGAGGAAGTGTTCCTCCGTGAGCCGCAACACGAGGGAGTGTCTGGCGTAGGGCATCAGGTTTGCAAAGAGGATAGCCTCGCCCCTTCTCCAGAGCTCTCCGCTCATTATCTCCGGATCGCGAGCCGCCATGGACTCTATCCTCTCGCTGCAGAACGGACACCAGCTCCTCGTGCTTTCGATCTCCTCCTCGAAACCCCCGAAGTCGAGCTTTATGCTCTTCTTCACAATCCTCGAAGTTTGCAAAGTTAGCGGATCGAAGCGCACTTCTATCACGTTATCCTCGACGTTGCCGCCGACGAGAACCTTCGCAACTTCCCTCTCAACCCTGAACTCCATGCTGTTTTTAAGACGGGACGAATTTAACGTTTTTCACGATTACTATTTCTCAATTTTCGAACTTTATTTCGTCGCTGAACTCGCAAACTTCCCATACGTTCATCCGGATACCTCCATAATGAGTCTGAAATCGTCTTCCGGAATCTTCCTCATCGCCTTGCCCATGAGATGCCCCGTCCACTTCTTCTTGTTCGTTACGAACTTAAGCTCGGGAATTAGCGGCTTGAATTTCGAAAATCTTGACGGGCCTGATCTTAACCCTCTAGGGGAACGTTTCTCCGCTACTCCTCATCCCCTTAGAACTGAAAAATCCTTGAAGAATCCTCAAAAGGCTCGGAAACGACTTCGTAAGCCGCCACTATTCTCGGCTCCCTGACCTCGTTGCCGATTTTTTCCTGTTTGAGGTATACGAGCAGTTTGTCCCCCGGTCTGACTTTTTTGCTATCGTGTTCTTGTGCCTCTCCGGAACTCCCCAGACGTTCTTCTCCCTTATCATTTCCAGTTCTCTTCGGTTGTGATGCAGAGCCAGTAGATCATGTTACCTCGCCTCCTTCACCTCGAAACCCAGTTCCGTCAAAATGTCGTAGGTGTGCTTCGCCTTCGCGGGAGACGGTGAACGTCTTACCCTTAATTGTCTTCGTCACGCTGGTCGTTTTCACCACCTCCAAACATCACATCAATACCATTTACGTTAATCTTATCGGTTATATCGCTTGCGCGTTAGGACGTGTCCCTATTACCAAAACAAATAAATTCTAAAATTACACTGAAATATGCA
>JBEVCD010000054.1:0-17510 GCA_040514265.1 Archaeoglobaceae archaeon
TGATAGAGCTTCCGCTGAAGCATCCGGAGCTCTTCGAGAGGCTCGGAATAGAGCCACCAAAAGGCGTGCTTCTCTACGGTCCTCCGGGAACAGGTAAGACGCTGATAGCAAAAGCCGTAGCAAATGAGGTAAACGCGCACTTCATTCCGATAAGCGGTCCGGAGATAATGAGCAAGTACTACGGCGAAAGCGAGCAGAGGTTGCGTGAGATATTCGAGGAAGCGAAACAGAACGCGCCGTCGATAATATTCATAGACGAGATAGACTCCATCGCTCCAAAGCGCGAGGAGGTTACCGGCGAGGTCGAGCGCAGGGTGGTGGCTCAGCTGCTAACGCTGATGGACGGTCTCGAAGCGAGGGGACAGGTGATAGTCATAGGCGCCACGAACAGACCTGACGCCGTCGATCCAGCCCTCCGCCGTCCGGGTAGGTTCGACAGGGAGATAGAGATAGGAGTCCCCGACAAGGAGGGCAGGAAGGAGATACTGCAGATCCACACGAGAAGCATGCCCCTGGAGCCGGATTACAACAGAAACGACGTCCTCAAGGTGCTCGACGATCTCGCGAAGAGCGGAAGGTTCGACGCCAAGCTAATCGAGGATGTTAAGAAGAAGGTTGACGAGGCGAGGAGCGAGGAGGAGATAAAGGAGATCCTGCAGAAAAACGAGGAGCTGTTCAGGGAAGTGAAAAGCAGACTGCTGGACATGATGTTCGACGAGCTAGCTGAGTTAACCAACGGATTCGTCGGTGCAGACCTGGCGGCGCTGGCTAAGGAAGCAGCCATGCACGCGCTCAGGGAGAAGATAGAGAAGGGCGAGATCGACGTCGAGGCGGAGGAAATTCCGTCTGAAGTTCTTGAGAGCCTCGTGGTGACGAAGAGAGACTTCCTCGAAGCGCTGAAGTTCATAGAGCCCTCAGCCATGAGAGAAGTGCTCGTCGAAGTTCCGAACGTAAGGTGGGAGGACATAGGAGGGCTGGAGCACGCGAAGCAGGAGCTGAGGGAGGCGGTCGAATGGCCTCTGAAATACCCGGAGGTCTTCCAGACTCTCAACCTCAGACCGCCGAAGGGCATACTGCTCTACGGTCCTCCGGGAACGGGTAAGACGCTGATAGCAAAAGCCGTAGCAAACGAGAGCAACGCGAACTTCATAAGCGTCAAGGGTCCGGAGCTCCTCAGCAAGTGGGTAGGAGAGAGCGAGAAGCACGTCAGGGACATGTTCAGGAAAGCGAGGCAGGTGGCGCCGTGCGTCATATTCTTCGACGAGATAGACAGCCTGGCTCCGAGGCGCGGAACTCTCGGCGACACGCACGTTACCGAGAGGGTCGTCAGCCAGCTGCTCACGGAGCTCGACGGGCTTGAAGAGCTGAAGGACGTCGTAGTCATAGCGGCGACGAACAGACCCGACCTCATTGATCCGGCTCTGCTCAGACCTGGAAGGATAGAGAGGCACATCTACATACCCCCGCCGGACAAGGAGGCGAGGAAGGAGATTTTCAGAATACACCTCCGCGGCAAGCCCCTTGCCGAGGATGTGGACATAGAGGAGCTGGCGGAGAGGACCGAAGGTTACACCGGAGCTGACATCGAAGCCGTTTGCAGAGAGGCGGCGATGCTGGCTATAAGGGAGCACATAAAGTCCGGTATGAGCAGAGAGGAGGCGAGAGAAGTTGCGAAGAGGATCAGAATAACGAAAAAGCACTTCGAGGAGGCGCTGAAGAAGGTCAAGCCGAGTCTGACGAAGGAGGACCTCGAAAGGTATGAGAAGATTATTGAGGACTTCCACAGAATGTACGCGTGAGGTGGTGTGAGATGTGGAGGAGGAGAAGAAGGTGGGAGGATTGGGATCCGTTTGAGGAGTTCTTTGAGAGGTTCAGCTTCTTCGAAGACATAGACGAGATGTTCAGGAGAATGATGAGGGACTTCGAGGAGATAATGAGGATGGCTGAGAGGGGCGAGATAAAGCCGATAGTCAGGGGCTTCAGCATAAGGATCGGTCCGGACGGGAAGCCGGAGATAAGGGAGTTCGGAACTCAGCCGAGAGCTGAGATCAAGGGCATCGAGGAGCGCAAGCCTCTCGTCGACGTGATCGAGACCGACGACGAGGTGCAGGTCGTTGCTGAGATGCCCGGAGTCAACAAGGAAGACATAGAGCTCAACGCAACCGAGACGACGCTCGAAATAAGGGCTGAGGGTGAGAACAGGAGGTACTACGAGGTCGTGGAGCTGCCGGCTGAAGTCGACCCCGATTCAGCGAGGGCGAGGTACAACAACGGAGTGCTCGAAGTCATACTGAAGAAGAAGCACCCGAAGAAAACTGGAAAGAAGATTCAGGTGGAGTAGCTACAGCTCCTCAGCGAAGGACAGCAAACTTTTCTTCTTTTTTGCCAGAATTTTTTCGATTTTTTCCACGTCTTCTCCTATCTTCTCCGATATCTCAGCCGCGCTTCCTCCGTGTATCTTGGCGTAGTTCAGGACGAACTCCTCGAAGCCCTCCTCGTCGCTAACCTCCCATACGTCCGAGTATATGGGGTTGAAGTCGAGCATGAACGCGTAGAGATCCTCCGGGTTCTTCAGCTCCTCTATATCTATCTCGAAAAAAGAAGCGTCTCTCAACAGCATTTCCACGGCTTTCCTCAGCTTTTCCGCGTCGTATTTTCTGTCCTCTGGCGAGTACTTTGCCACTATCTCGTCGACCTCGCTGACATCGATTTCGAAGGGTTTCTCCGGCAGCTGCTGGAATATCTCGAAGGTCTTAGCATCCACTACAGATACGCGCCGCTTTCCGCCGCTTCGCAGCACGACGGTGTAGTACTCGAACTCCTTCCCTCTGTGCCTTCTGAAATCCTTCCTCCTGACGTTCACGATCTCCTCCCTCTCCGCGAGGCTCGCGACTATCAGCCTTACTATTGCGTGATCCCTGAGGTTCCTCCTCGACAGGATCAAGTGGTGCTGAATGTCGTAGTCTATTCTGAGCATCTCAACGGACATCTATCCTCATCCCCTCGACGTAAACACCTTCACCTTCATCGACGTATCCCACTTCTCTCGCGTCGACAAGCTCCTTAGCCCTCTCGACGTCCTTCTCCGGCACGATCAGCATGAAACCCATCCCCATGTTGAACGTTCTGTACATCTCATCGTCATCGACGTTCCCGAGCTCCTGAATCAGCCTGAATATCTTCTGGGGCTTGAGGGGTCTATCTATCACGAACTTCACGTTCTTCAGTCTCTTGAGTTTCAGCAGACCTCCTCCGGTTATGTGCGCCAGACCGTGGACGTTGCAGTTTTCGACCACCTTGAGCACATCGACATATATGCGTGTCGGAGTCAGGAGCTCCTCGCCTATCGTTTTACCGTCGAACTTGTCGAAGTAGCTCATTCCGCTCGCCTCTATGACCTTCCTCGCGAGCGTAAGTCCGTTGCTATGGATTCCGCTGCTGGGGAGAGCTAATATGACGTCGCCCGGTTCGACCTTCTCTCCGGTTACGATGCGATCCTTTCTGACCCATCCTATCGCCGTGCCGGCGAGGTCGAATCCGTTCACTATCTCGGGCAGAGTAGCCGTCTCGCCGCCGAGTAGCGTTATATTCGCCTGTCTGCATCCCTCCTCAAGCCCCTTCGCTATTTCTGTCATTATCCTTTCGTCCGGCTGGTCGATGGCTACGTAGTCCACCATGGCTAACGGCTCAGCTCCTATGGCTACGAGGTCGTTGACGTTCATAGCCACGCAGTCGATGCCTATCGTGTCGAACTTGTTCATTATCCTCGCCACTATGACCTTACTTCCTACACCGTCGGTGGTTATCGCGATACCGAACTCGCCGACGTCTATGACGCCGGCGTAGTGCGAGGTTAGTATGGGCTTTCCGAACCCCTCTCTCCTGAATTTGACAACCGATGCGAGGGCTTTTATCGCCTGCTCCTCCTTTTTTATGTCCACTCCCGCTTTCGCGTAGTCGAACTTCATATTCGAGCTCGTCGCACGATTTTAAAACTCTCTCGAAAGAGTCTTATTCTTCGCTGCCAACTGGCAACGTGGTAACGGGACTTGTGTTCCACGAGGAGTATCTGAAACACGAGCAGACTCCGACGCATCCCGAGCGGAGGGAGAGGCTGGCTTACACGATGGATCAGCTACGAGAGGAGGGGATCCTCGACAGCGACGCTATAAAGCTGCTCGAACCATTCTACGCGAGTCTTGAAGACGTTCTGGAAGTCCACACTCGCGAGTACGTCGAGTTCCTCCGGAGGGAGAGCGTGAGGGGAGGGGGCATAATAGACTTCGACACAAATATACCCAAGGGAGTCTTCGAGAGGGCGCTTCTTGCTGCTGGAGGAGCTATAAGAGCTGTGAAAGCCGTGCTCGAAGGTGAGGTCGACAACGCCTTCGCAATGGTTCGCCCGCCCGGGCATCACGCGAAGCCCTACATCGGCGCGGGCTTCTGTTACCTGAACAACGTTGCGATAGCCGTGAAGTGGCTGCTGAAGAGGGGGTTCGAGAGGGTCGCTATCCTCGACTGGGATGCTCACCACGGGGACGGGACGCAGGAGATATTCTACGAAGACGATCGCGTGCTCTTCATCTCGACGCACCAGATGCCGCTGTATCCCGGAACGGGATATCCAGAGGAATTCGGAAGTGGAAGAGGAGAGGGCTTCACGATAAACGTTCCCCTGCCACCCGGGGCTGGCGATGAAGAGTACAAACTCGTCCTCGACGAAATAATCGTCCCAGTCCTCAAGGAGTTCGTCCCGCAGTTCATAGTGATATCCGCGGGTCAGGACAACCACTTCACCGACCCCATAACGAACCTCGCTCTGACGGCTAGAGGCTACGCGGAGATGATGCGAACGATCGTGGAGCTTTCGCAGGACCTGTGCGGTGGCAGAGTCGTCGCGGTGCTTGAGGGCGGCTACAGCGTAGAGGCTGCACTTCCCTACACGAACCTCGGAATAATAGCGGCGATGGCCGGTATGGACATATCGAACATAAGGGAGCCGGAGAACTACCTAGCCGAGCTCCTCTGGAGGAAGAGGAACGTGAAGGCGAAGGTGATCGCGAACATAGAGAATGTAAAAGCTGTTCACAGGAGGTTCTGGGATTGCTTGAGGAGCTGAAGAGGTTGCAGCTCGAGCTCGCTAAAAAAGTAGTTCTCGAAGACAGGTATCCGGTTGACGAATTGGAGTACGTAATAGGCGTCGACCAGGCTTTCGTCGACGACCTTGTAATTTCAGCTGCAGTGAAGTTCACATACCCCGAGCTCGAAGAAGTTGAGAGCAACTCAAGCGTTGATGAGGTCAAGTTTCCCTACATACCGACCTTCCTGATGTTCCGCGAGGGCGAGCCTGCGGTGAAGGCTGTGAAACCGCTTTTAGGCGGGAAGTGCGTGATAATCGTGGACGGAAGCGGAGTGGCGCACCCACGCAGATGCGGCTTGGCGACTTACATCGCTATCAAACTCAACGAGCCGAGCGTGGGGGTTACGAAGAGGAAGCTCTTCGGTGAGGAGAAGGTTGAGGACGGTCTGATAGCTCTGAAGGACGGCGAGGAAACGATAGGTTACGTCGTTAAGGGCTGCAGAAGGTGCAAACCTATTTACGTCTCGCCGGGTAGCTACATATCTCCGAAGAGTTCCCTAATCGTCGTAAAAAACTGCATGCGAAATAGAAGGCTCCCGGAGCCTATAAGGGCTGCCCACAGACTCGCAAACGAGGTGAAGAGCTACGTCCGCGCGTGAATGAATATGTGGTCTTTGTGGTAGGGTTCGAGGTCGTCACTCGCAATTATTTTGTATCTGCTTTCTATCCTCTTTCTGACTCTCTTGAAGACCTCCGAAGCCTCAGCTGTTGAGTCGATACTCCTCGCCTTCACCATTATGACGAACTCTCCCCCCTTCTTGAGGAAGAATCGAATGTTCTCCTCAAGTATTTCCACCTGATTCGGCTGGGCTATGTCTTGATATATGAAATCGACTTTCTCAACGATTCCGCTGTACTCCCACGGCTTTGAAGCGTCGGCGAGAAGAGGGATTATGTTGTTTCTCTCCCTGGCGAGCTCCAGCAGCTTTTCGAATGGCTTTGCCGAATACTCGACGGCGTATATCACCCCTCTGTCCACTATATCGGCTAGGTGGCTGAGCGTAGTTCCCGTTGCTGCTCCGAGGTAAAGGACCTTCTCTTTGCCGGAGAACTCGATCCTGTAACCCTTCAGAATCATCGCAGCCAGCTTGCTGCGCCAGGGAATCCACTCCCTGAAGCCGTCGATCACCCTCTCGCCGTAGTGGCTGCCGTATCTGCTCTTCGTAAACAGCGTTCCGTCCCTAATGTAAACGTTCCTCATTACCTCCTTCATTTCCTCCTCAGCTCCTCGTATCTCTTCTTAACAGCTTCATAAAGTCCCTCCTCAAGCTCGCCCCTGAAGTAGTCTATCTTCGCAGCAATCGCTATCTTTGCGGCTAAAAACCTAGCCATCTTTCCGCGC
The DNA here is from genome assembly GCA_040514265.1 of Archaeoglobaceae archaeon. Classification (GTDB taxonomy): domain Archaea; phylum Halobacteriota; class Archaeoglobi; order Archaeoglobales; family Archaeoglobaceae; genus WYZ-LMO2. The sequence goes on from JBEVCD010000054.1 coordinate 6,483, forward strand.
TTGGATTTCGGCAGCGTCCTTATAAACGGGTGGAGGAATATCACACCGTGCTTCGGAATCTTCGCTTTCTTCCCCTTCCTCATCCTCGCTAAGGCTTTGTAGAGACTCTTCTCCGCTCCTATGAGCTGTATCTTGCTTGCGGGCATCCTGACGAGTTTCTCAAACCTACCAGCTCTTTCGAGGAGCTTCGCAGCTATCTTCGCCCCAGCTATTTCCGTGAGGTTTGGAGCTATCTTCGTCATGACGTCCTCTATCTCCTTCTCGACCTCCCTCCTGAGGGATTCGAGCGATCTTATCCTCTCCCTGAAAGCCCTCGTTATCTCGCTCTCCTTCACATCCTCTATGTCCTCAAGCTTCTCCTTCAGCAGGTTGATCGTCTCGTCGAGTTCTTCGAGGGCTTTTACGAGTGCTACCACGTACCTGTCTTCCCTCTTGAGTTCCCTTTCGACCTTCTTCTCCGCAACCTTTATCGCAACTTTTCTGAGCGTCGAGTAGTATTCCTCCTCACTTCCAAAGTGCTGCAGCCCGTATTCGAGGATGTTGAACGGCAGGGGCTCCCGGTTTACGGCGCTCGTGAAGGATTCCTCATAGTTCTTCGAAGGCGTCAGCTTACCGTCTTCGACGACTCCGAACCACAGTCTCCACGCCATCGTCCAGCGTAAAAAAAGGTAGCTTTAAATTTATCGTCAGGGAGGTATATGCTCCGGTGGGCGGACGGCTTTCAGTCTTATCGCTCCCTGCTCACAGCCGGTAACGCAGGCTCCGCATCCGAAGCACTTCTCCTCGTCAACCCTCGCAACGTCGTCGAGCGTTACGGCATCGAAGTGGCACCTCTCCACGCAGGTGCCGCACGCTATGCATGCGTCGCTGTCGACGTACGCTACGTACCTGCTTTTTTCGAGCAGAGCATCCATCGGAACTTTCGCGAATCTTGCAGCCAAGAAGAACTCGCAGCAGTCGCTGCAGCAGTTGCAGTTCACCGTCACACGTTTGTCGACGATCTTCGCCGTGTTTGCCCACGTGTGAACGAGACCGTCCTCCTCTATCCTGTGGATAAGTTCCAGAGCCTCCTCCTTCGTGAGCTCGATTCCGGAACCTCTGGCTACGACGTATTCCGCACCCCTACCGACTTGGATGCAGTGCCAAGTTTCCTCCTTTTCGACGAGCTCTCTGGTATATTTGCAGCCATCTCCGGCTAGATGCGTCACGTTTCTGCAAGAACAGGGAACAACCGCTATTTTCTCCTGGGCTTTGATCATCTCGACGATGTTCTCGTGCGGAAGCGGGTTCAGATCTTTTACAGCGTTGTAAGCCGGCACAACCCGCCAGACCTTCAAACCGCTCGCAGCGAGGACCCTTCCAACTGCTGCGTGGGCTTCCTTTTCTCCGAACTCCTTCCAGAGCTTTGCGAATGTGGGGTCCTTCATGTGCCTCGATGCCAGAGTTGCATCGTGCAGCTGTATTACGTCCCGGGCGAGCCTGTAGTGCTCCCGCAGATGGAAGTCCTTCGGTATTACGACCCCCTTGAAGAACAGGTCCTCGAGTATCTTCTTCACCCTCTCCCTGTCCATTCCGAGCTTTTCGGCGACCTCATCAGCGCTCCCCGGAAGCGCAGCAGCGACCATCGCTTCCTCCTCGTTCATGAGGTATTCGAGAATCCTCCGCAGAAGCTGCGAGTTCGGAAAGCCGAGTTTCTGCATGAGAACTTCGTAGCTCATAGTGTTCACGGTGTGATTTAATTATTTAAATTTTGCTCATAGCGCTGTCTCAACCAAAAGTCTTTTATAATATCGTATCGTAGGGCGAAAAATCGAAAGAAGAGGTGTGGAGTTTGAGAGAGTTTGGAGCAGAAAGGAAGCCGCCCGTAAAGGTCGGCGAAATAAGGACTGTGAGGATTGAGGCGATGGGAAGCGGCGGAGACGGGATCGCGAAGGTGAACGGCTACGTCATCTTCGTTCCCGGCACGCAGCTGAACGATGAGGTAACCATAAGGGTTACCAAGGTGTTGAGGAAGTACGGCTTCGCCGAGGTTATCGAGTAACCAAGGCGAGCCTCTCGACCTCTTTTTTTAGCTTGTCGTAGGTCTCTTCGAGCGCTTCTGGAACTATCTGCACATCCGCGAGCACCGGCATGAAGGAAGTGTCGCCTTCCCATCTCGGGACGACGTGTATGTGTAGGTGTTCTGCTATTCCAGCTCCGGCGACCTTTCCTATGTTTATGCCCACGTTAAATCCGTCGGGGTTCATAACGTTCCTTATCAACTTCATCGAGAGGTTTACGAGCTTCATAGACTCCAGGAGTTCATCGTCGTCGAGTTCTTCAGTAGTCGGGACGTGTCTGTAGGGGCAGACCATCACGTGTCCGGGGTTGTACGGGTTTCTGTTCATTATTATGAACGTTTTCTTACCTCTGTAGAGTATCAGGTTCTCGCGATCTCTGTCTTGCTTCGGATAATCGCAGAATATGCAGCCCTTCGGCTTCGGCGCGAGTATGTACCTTATCCTCCAGGGTGCAAATATGCGTTCCATAACTCTGCTCCGCAGCTCTGTATTTGGAAATTTCCTTTTGGAAAGCAAAACTTAAGATTTCGCTGGGTTGCGATCTCTGTGAGACTTGCGCTGATCTTAGCATTCGCAGTTCTCTTCGGAATCGTCCGGGCGGAGCCAGTCGTTCACATCTATCTCAGCAAGGAGAGTGTGAACCTCGGGGAGACGATAGTTCTGGGCGTGTATGCGGAAACTGGTCGACCCTACGAGGTCGCGATCGTCGGAGAAAAACACGGGGAGGTTATCTGCAGAAGCCTGTACGAGGACTGCAGCAGGAATTGGATATTCAGAATCCCGGAAGACTGGGAGGAGGGGACATACCACATCAAAGTTACGGTCGACGACACCCGACCGCTTGAGTTCTTCGAGAAGTTTGAGGTTGTGAAGCCGAAGATACTGGATGTCAAAATCCCCGTCCTCGTTTATCAGGGGAGACACCACGTAAACGTAACAGCTGAAGCTGCGGAAGGTTCCAGCCCGGTCCTGCGCTTGAGGCTGATCGGAAAAAACGTCGCCATCGATTTCGAAGAGAGAGCCGAGAGCGAGGGTGGGAAAAAGTATTTTGCAGACGTCGAACTCAATCTGAGGCGCGAAGACGTTATAGAGCCCGGGAAGTATTTCCTCGAAGTCTACCTGTACTGCGGTAAGCTCTGGGATGTCAGGCGTTACGAAGTCGAGATAGTCGAACCAACAATCGTCGTCGACGTCAAGGACAGGCTTAAGAGGGGCGAAAAGCTGGAAGTCAGGATAAAGACGAACAGGCACGAAGAGGGGTACGACGGCATCGTAGTCACCCTCGTTGGGAAAAACTTCGTCGTGACGAAGTATCCGCTCCTCGACGACGAGGGTGAAGCAGTCGTAGCGTTCGAGACTGCACCGCTCGAAGCGGGTAAATACGAGGTCTACGTGAGGGACACGTGCAAGACGTCCAGAGTCCCGCTCGAAGAACTTGCAAGGTACTACTACGACCTCGAAAGGAGTAGCGGATTCGCCGAGGTAATCCGCGCGAGCGACGATGTGCTTGTGAAGCTCGAAGTCGAAGTCTTGGACTCCGAAGCTCCTAAGAGCATCACCGTGGAGCCGCAGAGGTTGAGCATTCAGGCAGGTGAAGTAGCTGAGCTGAAGCTGAACTTCGGGAACGCGAAGTTCGTAGAGTTCGTCGCGATAATGCGGTGTGACCACGCTGAATTTGTTGCGGCAAAGGCTGACGGAGAGTTTATCGAAAGGAGTCTCGGGAAGGATTGCCTGCACGTCCTAGCAGCTGCGAACTCCGTAACTGTCGCTGTTAAGGGGATCGAACCCGGGGAATGTGTCGTCAGCTTCCGTAACGCGAGGATAAACGACGAGAATGGGAACTACGTCGAGCTCGGGGAGACGAAGGCGGAACTCGAAATCTTCGAAACTTCGAGCTCCGAGATCGAGGCTACTGTTCTGATAAACGAGACAAACGTGCCGAGTACCGTAACCTCAGAGATCACCACTACCACTACGATTTCTGCGACTCAAACGATCGAAGCGATCGAGCGTTTGGACTTCGGAAAGCTTGCGATGTTCGTCGGAAGTTTCTACGCTACATACCTCGCGCTTAGAGTCTTGAGAAGGAAACGTTAAAAAGTATCATCATCGATTAAACACCGGATGCTCGAAAAGCTCGTGATACCCCCGAATACGAAGTTTGACGAGAGGAGTATAGTGGTCAGCGGGGACTTCGTAGCCGGAGCGAACACCAAGATCGGTTACGGAATCATGGCGAAGAGGGTGATAGTCGGGGAGAGGGCGAAGATAGCTGGTGACGTGGTGGCGGAGGAGGTTCGCCTCGACGCGTTCTGCAGCATCGACGGAGACGTCGTCGCCAAAGGCGACGCCTACATCGGGGAGTTCGCGAGCATAGCCGGGAAGCTCACGGTTTACGGAGACCTCGAAATCGGGAGGAACGTGAGAATAAAGAACGGTTTCGAGGCGAAGGGTCTGATAACGATACAAGACCCGGTTCCGGTTCTGATGTTTCTGCTCATCTACTTCATGCTCCTCCTGAGGCTCGGAAAGCTTGAGGATGTGGAGAAGCTCTTCGAAGACGTGGAGTTCGAAGACCCGATGATCGTTCCCGACGGCACGGTTCTGGAAATAGACAGAATAGAGACCTCTAAAGACGTCGAGATAAACGAGAGCAAGGTTCTGGGGAACTTGAGGGCGAGGAACGTTTACGTCGTAGCCAGCGAGGTCTTCGGCAGCGTGAGAGGTGGAGAGATAGTCATCGACAGGAGCGTCGTTCATGGAACGGTCGAGGGCAAGGATGTCTACGTCGTCAACTCTTCCGCCGTTCTGGGGAGCATAAAAGCCGAGAGGGTGTTCATCGAGGAGGGCTGCACGGTTGAGGGAAGCATCTTCGGCAGAAAGGGCGTCTGGGTTAAGGAGAAGGTTGAGATCGCGAGGGAGGAAGATGGAGATCGACAAGGAGAAGTTCAGGAGGATGTTCCCGAACCTCTACCGGGAGCTGGAGGATAGGGTAATTCCGACCGTGTTCGATCACCTCGAAGTCTGCAAGGACGAGAAGGAGGCACTCGAAGTCATAGAGTTCTTCGAGCGCAGGGGAGAAATTTCTGAGGAGTTCGCGAGGTATTTAAAGGAGAACCTCGAAGAGTTCAAGTATCTCCTCGGCACGAGGAAACGGGGAGACTACGCGAGGAGGGGGCTCATTTGATAGAGATAGGGATAGCCGGAAAGCCTAACGCCGGGAAGTCTACTTTCTTCAAGGCTGCAACGCTCGTCGATGCGGAGATAGCGAACTATCCCTTCACGACTATCGAACCGAACGTCGGCGTCGGGCACGTGAGGGTTAGGTGCGTGTGCGAGGAGTTCGGCATCAAATGCGGCGAGTGCATCGACGGCTGGCGCTTCATTCCGGTCAAGCTTATAGACGTCGCTGGCTTGGTTCCGGACGCCCACAAGGGAAGGGGGCTGGGAAACGAGTTCCTCGACAACCTCCGCCAGAGCGAAGCCGTGATACACGTGGTCGACGCAAGCGGCTCGACGGACGCGGAGGGCAACGAGATAGGTGTCGGCGAAAGAGACCCGCGAGAGGACGTGGCTTTTCTATACCACGAAATAGACATGTGGCTCTACGGAATACTGAAGAGGAACTGGGAAAAGATCGTGAGGAAGATCAGGACCGAAAAGAGGGATGCTGTCAAGTTCATAACGGAGCAGCTCGCCGGCTTGGGCTTCGAGGAGTGGATGGTGAGAGAAGCGATGACGAGCTTCGACATCTTTTCGATGAACGACGAGCAGCTCAGAAACTTCGCCACGGAGCTGCGGAAGAGGAGGATGAGGATGGTTATAGCCGCGAACAAGTGCGACAAGGCGCCTAAAGAGCTCGTGAGGAAGTTAATGGAATTGGACGAGATAGTCGTTCCGACTTCCGCGGCTTACGAGCTCATACTCAGAACGGCTGCGAAGAACGGATACATAAGATACCTGCCCGGCGACCCGGATTTCGAAATAGTAAGGGATCTGAACGAGAAGCAGAAGAAGGTTCTTGAGAGGATAAAGGATTATCTGAACGAGTGGGGGAGCACGGGAGTTCAGGAAGCCATAAACAGAGTCGTCTTCGACCTCCTCGGCTACATTGTCGTTTATCCGGTTGAGGACGAGAACAGGCTGACGGATTCGAAGGGAAACGTTCTCCCAGATGCTCTCCTCGTTAAAAAGGGCACGACGGCGAGAGAGCTGGCTTACAAGATACACACGGATATCGGCAAGCACTTCATATATGCGATTGACGTGCGGACGAAGATGCGGGTCGGTGAGGACTACGAGCTGAAGAACAACGACGTGATAAAGATAGTTTCGAGCGCATGATCGTGGAGCTGCAGAGGATAGCGAGGTCGAAGGACTGGAAGCCCTGGGAGCTTCAGGAGGAACTGAGGAAGGTATACAGCGACGTCGTCGCGGTTGGCGACGATCTTTCCTTCACGGTAAGGCTCCCGGAAGGCGTCGAAGTGAACGAGGAAGCTGTCAAGCAGCTAGGCGGCGTTCCGTGCAGGATTTATCCCTTCAAAAAAGCTTACAGGTTTGGGAAGGAATTCATAGCTTTCGAGGGGAGGTTCTTGAGGGTGAGCAGAAACCTTGACGAGAGAATAATCGAGGCGGCGGTATGCTGGAGAAGTTGAGAAAGGTTTTCGTCGTCGCCATAGCCGGTGACAGCGGCTCGGGTAAGACGACGTTCGCGAAGGGGATAGAGAACATCTTCGGCGATGTAACGACGATAACCCTCGACGACTACCATAGGTACGACAGGGAGCAGAGGAGGAAGCTTGGAATCACGCCGCTCAACCCAGAGGCGAACGACCTCGAACTCGCGAGGAAACACATCGAGGGTTTGAAGAGGGGAGAAAAGGTTCTGAAGCCCACCTACGACCACAGAACGGGCACCTTCGGCGAGTGGGAAGTCATCGAACCTTCTCCGATCGTTGTAGTCGAGGGGCTACACGCTCTCTACGACGGGATAAGGGACGTCGTGGACTTCGGGATCTTCGTCGATCCTGCGAGGGAGGTCAAGAGAGTCTGGAAGATAAGGAGAGACGTTCACGAGAGAGGGTACGCGATGGAGGAAGTCGTGAAGGAGATAATCGCCAGAGAACCAGACTACAAGCGCTTCGTGGACTTTCAAAAAATATACGCGGACGTCGTGATCAAGATATACCCCAGCTCGATCGTAACCGGCGATCGCTTGAAGTTCCTTCTTGAGAGGGAGGAGACGTACAGAGTGAGGCTGATATTCAGGGAAATCGGGAGAGAGAAGTTGAAACTGAACTTGGACCTCGCCGACGCAATAGCGGCTGAGAAGGACTTTTCGCTCACCTTCTACTCCGACTACTACTACGGAAAGAGAGCGAGTTTCGTCGAGATCGACGGGTTTGTAAGCGTCGAAATCGTCGAATCACTCTTTGATTCACTCAGAAGAGAGATAGGCGGAAGAAAATTCGAGATAAAATCCGATTACGTGAACTCCATTGAGTTCGCGCGACTGCTGGTAGCCTGGAGACTCGCCCAGTTCCTTAAGTCAGAATTATAATTAGTGCGTTGCCGAAAACGATTTATACTATCGTCGACAACTATCATAGGGGCGCCGGGAATACATCGGTACCAGCTGTCCCGCCGTCACCGACTTTTACCGTTTTGGCGCCCCCTACTCAATCAAAACGGCGTTTATTATACCTTCCTGGCTGGGTCTGTTCGTTACCCTCGCCTTACCGATGTTCGTGAGTATTATCGCTCCCTTCGTTATCACGTTCCTCCTCGCGTAGTGGACGTGTGCAGGATTTTCGACGACGCTCCTTATCTCAGCCCTGACGACTTTGCCCTGCTTGGGGTCGTAGACGTTCGCGTACATGTCGGAGAAGAGCTTGATCTTGTAGTTTCCACCCCTGACCCTTACCTTCTTTACTCTCCTCTCGCCTATCAGCGTCTCCACCTGCTGCCTTCCGAGCTCGTATTTCCTCTTCTTTCTGTGCGGTCTGTATAATCCGCCGGTCGGTTTTCTTCTGCTCCTCCCCTGCCAGATCATAATAGCGATTGCGGACATGACTGCTTAAAAAGATTCCCTTGCCAAGAAATTCAGCTGGGGGTCAGTATGATCGTTGTGCTCGAAACGTGCGACGGTTGCGGGATATGCAGAGAAGTCTGTCCCTTTCGGGTTTTTGAGATCGTTGAGGGCTTTGCCATCGCTGTTAAAAGCGATGAGTGCGTGGTCTGCTGCTCGTGCGTCGAGAACTGCCCGCGCGAAGCTTTAATCGTAATCGGCTGTGACGTGAAAAATAAAAAGGTTTAAATCGATCACCAGAGAGGTGGGGTCATGAAGGTGAACGGCGTAGAGGTGGAGGAAACTTTTGCCGAGGCTTTTGACATAAAAGTTGCGAGGATCTTAATAACGGCTTACGACTACTACTGGGCTTGGGTAGCCGCGAACGAGGCTACGGGTTTCGGAACTTCGGTAATAATGTGCCCCGCCGAGGCTGGAATAGAGATAAAAGCCAAGCCGAGCGAGACGCCAGACGGAAGACCGGGATACTACATCCAGATCTGCCACATGAGCAAGAAGGGACTGGAGGAGCAGCTCCTCGCCAGGCTGGGACAGTGCGTCCTTACGGCTCCGACCACGGCTGCATTCAACGGGTTGCCGGACGCTGAGGAGAAGTTCGACACCGGATTCAAGCTTAAGTTCTTCGGAGACGGCTACGAAAGGGAGGTAGAAGTCGGCGGAAGGAAGTGCTACGCGATTCCCATGATGGAGGGCGAGTTTATCGTTGAGAGTCACTTCGGCTACACGAACGGAATAGCGGGCGGAAACTTCTTCATAATGGCTGAAACTCAGCCCTCAGCGCTCGCAGCTGCGAAGGCTGCCGTAGACGTAATAGCGGACATCGAGGGAGTAATCACACCGTTCCCGGGCGGAATAGTAGCCTCCGGATCCAAGGTCGGCGCCAACAAGTACAAGTTCCTGAAAGCGTCCACCAACGAGAAGTTCGCGCCGACGATAAGGGACAAGGTCGAGGGCTCGCAGGTGCCTGAAGGTGTAAAGGCTGTTTACGAGATCGTCATAAACGGTCTCAGCATCGAGGCAGTTAAGGAGGCGATAAGAGCGGGAATCGAAGCTGCTACTAAGATTCCGGGTGTTGTCAAGATAACAGCCGGAAACTACGGAGGAAAGCTCGGAAAGCACCTGATATACCTCAACGAGCTCTTCTAAATTTTTTATGAATATTTTAATTTTAGCCGGGCTAGACCCCTCTGGCGGAGCCGGAATAGCAGCAGACGTAAAGGCTGCAAGAGCCCTCGACTGCCACGCGCTGCCCATAGTTACAGCGCTGACCGTTCAGAACACTTGCGACGTTGCGAGGGTTGCGAGTGTCGACGCCGAAATCGTTGCCCAGCAGCTCGACGCTGTTCTTGAGGACGTCGAGGTTCACGGAGTCAAGGTGGGTCTCGTAAGCGGAGAAGAAGTCGCGGAAGTTCTGGCTTCTAAACTAAAGAAGCTGAAGGTTCCGAGGGTTCTCGATCCCGTGATCTTCGCGGGCAGCGGTGCTAAAATCGGAAGCGTCGAAGCCTACAAAATCCTGCTCCAGTGCGTGGACGTCGTAACCCCCAACCTGACGGAGGCTAAAATCCTGAGCGGGAAGGACGATCTGCTGTCGGCGGGGAGGGAACTGAGAAGGTATGCGAGGGTTATCGTAACCGGTGGTGAGCTTGGAGGCAGGGACCACGTTTTCGAGGAGAGGGAGTACGTTGTTGAAGCCGAGTTCAGCGGGATCACGATCCACGGAACCGGTTGTGTTTACAGCACGGCTTTAGCCTGTTACCTAGCGAGGGGCAAAAGCCTGGAAGATGCTGCCAGGCTTGCTAGGCTGTTCACTTTGGAGAGCGTAAAGAGGGCTTTAAGGGTAGGCAGATGTTACCCCTGTGTCAATCCTTAGTATAGACTCTCGATGTCCTCACCGCCGTAGAATATTTCCTGAATCCCGTCGTATACGTCCTCCATCCCGAAACCCTCGGTTGCGGACACCGGCACGAGTGGTCGGAAGAATCCGCTCTCCTTTAGAACGAAGAAGAGTTCGTAACTGAGAGTTTTTCTTTCGAGACTGAGAGACTCGTAGAGAGAGTCTGGGTCTCTACTCCATCCGGTTATCGTCGAGAGCTCCTCATCGCTGAGCAGGTCGGCTTTGGACAGGACCTGAATCTGCGGAAGTTCGAGTCTGAAAACGGCTGAGGAAGCCATGAAGAGCTGCGACAGGTATCCGCTCGGAGTTTTCGAGACTACAGGGTCGAAGAGGTAGACCATCACGCTCCTCTCGGCTCCCAGAGCTTTTGTCAGCACCACACTGCTCTCACGGAGTGTGAACAGCTCCATCTGTCCGGGCGTGTCGATCAGGACGATGTCGGAATTCGAGAGCTCTATCTCGTCTCGGAGCTCGTCGATTATCGTGGCGAGCATGTCGGCTCCTATTATCTGGGCTCCGTTGGGTCCGACGTTGTACCTCTCCATGATATCCTCGAGCGTGTAGTAATCGCGGACGTCGAAATCCGCAGCATACGGAACGAACTCAGCTCCGGGATCGAGGTTTACGGTCATGAAGTCTATCCGCTTTGTCTCAAGCCAGTCCGCGAAGGCTTTCGTCAGAAAAGTCTTCCCGGAGCCAGCCGTGCCGACGAAGTATACGAGAATCTGCATTTCAACTCAGCACTTCCACTCTGTGCCTCGTCCTCCAGCCCCTGACGAAACGCTTCGCGTCGGCAATGAGCGGACAGCTCGCGGAGCAGCTTATTCCGAGGACTCTGCAGTTCGCGGAGTTCGTGCAATCGAGAACCTTAAAGGACTTCTCGGTTACCGAAAGGATTGCACTGACCCTCTTGTTCTTTACCTCGACGAGAAGACCCATGCTCCTCAATACCTAGGGTGTTTTAAAGTCTTTTCGGGCAGTGGAGT
>JBEVCD010000055.1:0-17410 GCA_040514265.1 Archaeoglobaceae archaeon
AGAAGAACGCGTGGTGACCTAGCACGAGCTTCGCTCTCAGCCAGGCATAGAGGTGGAGTTTAGTCTGAGAGTGGGAATTTTTGCAACTCTGCTAAATTACTTCATCGCCCACAATCTCGATCTCCTCGATTTTGCACGTTCCGAGCCCTTTTCTGGCAGCTAGGACTATGTGCTCGACTTCGAGCGGATTTACGCCCATCAAAGCTGCACCAACGGAGTCGACGGCTACGACGTCTGCTCCTGCGATCACGACGTCCATCCTTCGAGGAACTCCTCTGGTTTCGTGTCCCTCGCCGGCTATTATTCCGTCTATGACCGTAAGCTTCGGCTTCAACAGCGAAGCGAGATCGGCGATGTTCTCGTGGAGTCTACCGTCGTGGAAGCTACCCTTCGACGCGAGAGCGCCCATTAAGTTTTTGAGCCCGAGCGTTACCTTCGTCTGCCTGTGGGCTTTCAGCTTCGGAACACTGACGATTTCGCACTTCAGAGCCGTCTTCGCAACTCTCACGCTCCTAAGCGCAAGTGGATTCGGCGGCGAAACTTCAACGAACTCGTCTTTGTTCAAATCAATGAGTCTCGCACCGTACTTCTCCGCCACCTTGTCGACTCCGGCGAGTTTGAAAGCCTCGAAGGTGTCAGCCCATCCGCTCCCCTCGCCGATCAGAACTTCCTTCCCGCGCTCGACGAGGAACCTGACGACACCCTCTATCACTCCGGCGTCTGTCGTCATGCCGGTCGACGGATGCTTCGCTACGACGTAGTTGGGTTTCACGAGCACAGGCTTTTCGTCGAGATAAATCTCGTCCTCTACGAGCTCAAGCGCTTTCAGCGTGGCTTTCAGGGGGTTGGGGTCTTTGACCACCGCAACCTTTGGCATCGAAAGTAGTTTGCAACTCTCAAATTTACCATTTCCGCCAAAGTTTAAAAAGCAGTTCGGAAGACTCTTTTAAAATGAAGCTGCTGGGCGACCTCAAGGGGTATCAGATAGTCGGAAGACATTCGGCTGTGAAAACCTGCCTCTGGCTGAAGAAGTCGTTAAAAGGCGAGGGTGTGTGTTACAAGCAGAAGTTCTACGGCATAAGCAGTCACCGCTGCCTCCAGATGACTCCGGTGCTCCTCTGCAACCAGAGCTGCATCCATTGCTGGCGCCCGCTTGAGCTGCTTAGGAGTTTCGAGGGGTGGGACGACCCGGAGTTCATAGTCGAGGAGAGCATAAAAGCTCAGCACCGCCTGCTGAGCGGCTTCCACGGAACCCCGGGCGTTGACAAGAGGAAGCTGGCGGAAGCCTACCAGCCAAATCAGGCGGCGATAAGCTTAGTTGGAGAACCGACGCTGTACCCGATGCTCCCGGAGCTGATAGAGGAGTTCAAGCGCAGAAACTTCACAACCTTCCTCGTCACGAACGGGACTCATCCGGAAAGGTTAGAGCTCTGCGAACCGACGCAGCTCTACCTAAGCCTCACGGCTTACAGCGAGGAAAGCCATTTAGCTCTCAACAGACCCGCGAAGAGCTACTGGGATAAGATACTCCGAAGTATCGAGGTTCTTCGAAACAGTGGAAGCAGAACGGTGATAAGGCTGACGCTCATAAAAGGTTTGAACATGGACGAAAAGGCTGCCGAAGGGTTTGCACAGCTCATAAATAGAGCTTCGCCCGACTTCGTGGAGGCTAAGGCTTACATGTACCTCGGATACTCGCGGCTCAGGTTGAAGTACGAGAACATGCCCTCGCACGAAGACGTGAGGTCTTTCGCCTCGCTGCTCTCGAAGCTGACGGGCTACGAGATTGCGGATGAGTCGGAAGTTAGTAGGGTAGTTCTCCTGAGGAGATGAGCATGGACATCGAGATTGCGAGGCAGAGGCTGGAGGAGCTGGACGCAGCGAGGGAAGAACTGATAAAGCTTACGAGGGAGATGAGAATAAACGCGACGCGAGCCGTTGCGGCGATACACAGCGGAGGTGATGCCGACGAGTACATCGAAAAAGCCAGGGAACTTCTGCAGCGCATCCTCGAATACCGGAGGTATCCGGAGATATTCTACCAGATCACCCACGACGCGATGCAGGAGCTCGTGGAGGCGGTGGCTTTCGCGAAGATCGTGCGTGGTGAATTTTCATTCGTTCTCGACCTCGAAGTAACGCCATCCGCCTTCGTAACCGGATTAGCCGACGTGGTCGGAGAACTCCGCAGATACGCTCTCACGAAGCTCGTCGAGGGCGACTTCGCCGAGGCTGAGAGACTCATGAAGCTCATGGAGGAGATATACAGCGCGCTCATATCCTTCACATCCCTCCCCGACAGACTCGTGCCGAATTTAAGACCGAAGCTCGACGTCGCGAGGGCTGCAATAGAGAGAACGAAGTCCGACTACATAGCCGCAAAGGTAGCGAGGCTGCATGAGAGTCTGGGTGGGGATTGACGACACCGACAGTGGCAGGGGAATGTGCACAACTTACGTTGCCAAGCTAGCGATGGAGAGGGTCGAGGAGATAGGAGAAGTTATCGGGCTTCCTCGCCTCATAAGGCTCAATCCGACGATACCGTTTAAGACGAGGGGCAACGGAGCGGTCAGCTTTCTGGCTGAAGTCGACGACGTCGGCGAGCTCGTCGACGTCGTCAACGAGGTGGTCCTCGAGAACGCCGAGATGGAGGACGAGTCCACGAATCCGGGAGTCGTTTTTGTCAGCGAAGAGGTGGCTGCCAAGCTTGGCGGTTTCGCGAGGAAGGCGATAAGAGACGTGGTCACGATGGACGAAGCACTTTTCGTGATAGGCAAGTACATGATACCGCACGTAAAGTACAAGAAGGGGCGCGGGCTCATAGGAGCGCTAGCCGCAGTCGGCGCCGAACTCGACGACTACACACTCGAACTGTTAGTCTACCGTTTTCCGGAGCGCTTCGGGACGAAAAGGGAATACGACGAGGAGAGTTTTTTCGAGGTCGACTACCTATTTTACCCCAAAATCTTCGACACCGTCGACTGGTGCAACAACGTCGTCGTAGCCGTGCCGAACACACCTTGTCCGGTGCTCTACGGGCTTAGGGGAGAGAGCGTTGAGGTTTTGCATGAGGCGATGCGCATCGTGAAAACGGAGCCCTACGATCGCTACCAGCTGTTCGTCACGAACCACGCGACGGACATGCACATAATCGACGAGAGCGAGGTGAACTCGCTCAAGAACTACCGCTCGTACAGACTGAGGGGCACAGTTGTCGAAGAGCCGCACGACATCGAGGGTGGACACGTCTTCTTCGCCATAGAGACGCGCTTCGGAGTCGTTAGATGCGCTGCCTTCGAGCCGACAAAGCAGTTCAGAAACTTCGTGCGCAAGCTTAAGAGGGGCGATGTCGTCGAGGTCTACGGCTCGATGAAGAGGGACACGATAAACTTGGAGAAGATAAACGTCCTGAAGTTAGCAGAAGTTCGCGTAGAGCTGAACCCGAGGTGTCCGGAGTGCGGAAAGAGGATGGAGTCCGCGGGAAGGGGGAAGGGTTTCAGGTGCAGGAAGTGCAAGACGAGGAGCTTCGAGAGAGAAATCGTGACGCTGCCGAGGGATCTCGACACAGGGTTCTACGAGGTGCCCCCGTCGGCGAGGAGACACCTGTCGAAGCCGCTCATAAGGATGAACGTGAAGAGACACGTTCTCAGATAGGGGAGTGGCGGCGGTAAGCCCCCTTCTGTTCACGGCGGCATCGGTCTGAGCGGCTTCGCGCCTTGCACCCGGCGGGGACGGCGCGTTTCAACCTGTCCGGGTGACCTCTCCCTTGCGGGGTCATCGCTTTTCCCCGGACAGGTGCCGTTTCTGTGCCGGAGCCGTGCCTCTCGGCACACCCCCTTGCGGGGGTCCGCCATCTCGGGTGGGGGGACTTTCCTCCTCACGGTCAGCCGCCCGCCGCCGCTCCCCTTAGCTACTAGAATGTCAGGCTATATAAAAGCTACCAGTAGCCGCTTTCGAGTATCCCCCTTATCCTGTCCGTCGTGCTCCTCATCGTCCTCTCAAGTTCCGCGTAAATCTTCCCGCCCCTCCTGCCGATGACCCTGATTCTGCTCGTTACCCCCTGCATTCTCAGGTGGGCTTTGAAGAGATCAAGAACCCGCTCTTCGTAGAAAAAGATCTTGCTCCTTTCCGCCACATCTTTTCCCTCCTTCACTTCCCTCACGCTCTCGACGAGAGGCTGGAGTATTGCTCTCCCGAGCCTCAGGCAACGAGCTTCGAACTCCTCTTTGCTTTCCGCGAGCTCGAAGCTTCGGAAAGCCTCTCTGACTATCCGGGAGATCATGAAGTCCCTCGCGTACTCGTTGAAGAATCGGAAGGCGTAGGCTAAATCGGAGCAGTTCGCGTAGCTCGTCGTGTACTTCAGAGGCTCGATTCGCATCTCAACGTCCTTGATCACGATTCCCTCTCTTCCCTCCTTTTCGAGCTGTTCCACGACGCTCCTGATGCTCTCGACATCCCCAGCGTGCGTCTCAGCCAGAACTCTCGCAAGTTTTAACGAGTAGGACTCCGCTATTTCCAGCTTTTCTCTAATGCTAACAGGCTCGTTCGTAGCCGCATGCCTTATGTCGAACACGTAGAAGTCGAACTCGACGCCGTAGTCGAAGACGACGTAGGGCGAAGCTGTTCCGACGGCTTCGCAGCAAAGCATGTGCTCCGGATAGTCGTCGAAGAAGTCCATCGGAATAATCCTTCTCGCTTTCTCGGTCGTGTACGGGCATATCAGCCCTCCCCTAGTTATCGCGTAGAGGTTTTCGCCCATCTTCACGATCCTGACGTTGTAGCCGTTCATCTTCTCCTCGACAGCCACTTCTACGTTTCCGAAATGATCGCGAACCTTGCTCAGCAGGAGAATCCTCTTTATCTTTGGAAAACCCCTAACGACGAAGTTTCCACTCTTCAGCCTCGCTATCAGCGTCCCCTCTTCAAAACCGCCGAACTTCTTGTCGAGGCGGTAGGCTTCAACCACGTCGGGAAAAAAGTCACTTTTGACGAAAGCTCTCCTGAGAACGTTTCTCTCCTCAAGCCTTCTGGCTGCGGGTTTGGGAATTCCCAGGGCTTCAGCTACGAAGTTCATGCATGAACTTGATGAGGTCTCTCTCGGTAATTATTCCCTCAAGCTTTCCTCCATCCACTATGAGCGCTGCTCCGTGCCCCTTTTCGAGCATCGATCTGACGACGTGGGAGATCGAAACGTCTGGGGGAAACGCGAGGACCTCTTTGTAATACAGCAGATCCGGCTTCGATAAGATCGCAGAGACGCTGACGTCTATTGCGTCCTTTATGTTTCCGCTGACGAGCATCTTAAACGCCTCCCCGCTTCCGAAGTATCTCAGAATCTCCCTCACCGTTATCATCCCTACCAGGAGACCGTCGTCTATTACCGGAAGCCGGCGGAGCCTCTTTTCTATCATGATCTTCATAGCGTCTCTTATCGTATCTCTCGGCTTTATCGTCACAACCTTTCGCGTGGCGTACTTCCCCACGGGCTCGCTGTAGTACCTATCCTTCGCGAGGTAGCGCAGGATGTCCCTCTCCGTGATTATCCCTACAACTCTGTCCTCGTCATCGACTATTGGACAGCCTCCGACCCCCTTCTCGAACATAGTTTCCACGGCATCGCCGAGCGTCGCATCGGCTTCGACCGTCACAACGTTTCTCTCCATTATCTCCTCTATCTCCGCGTTCACAGCAGCAGCGAGGTTGCCCGAATACTTCACACTCACGAAGTTGAACTTTTCCCCTCCTCCGAACAAGTTGATGAAGTCCGTAGCCGACACTATACCTTCGAGTCTCTTCGTTCCGGCGTCGGCTACCGGTATCCTCCTGAAACCTCTCTTCAGCATCGCTTTCAAGGCGTTCATTATAGTGGAAGACCTCGGGAGTGTGAAGACCTCCCTCGTACCCACATCTATCGCTTTAACGACCCTCATGTCACTCCTCCGACTCCGCGCAGTCCTCGCAGACGTTCAGACCGTTGACGTTGATTAGCGTGTCCGAGTACTTTCCGCACTTCTCGCATATACCCATCATCTCCCCCTCCTCCGCTCGCTGCTCGGGGTAACCAACTGAAGCCTCGGTTACGAGGGCTGCAAACTCTCCGAGATCTATGGAGACGCTGAGGATGTCGTTGTCCGTTATTATTCCGACGAGGTTCCCGCTGTTATCCACGACGGGCAGACGTCTTATTCCCCTCTTCATCATCAGTCTCGCAGCCTCAACTAGACTTGTTGAGGGCGTGATCGTAATGAGCGGGTGAGACATGACGTCCTTAACCTTAACCTTCGAGGGTGTCTTGTTCCTCGCAACGACCTTTGCTATCAGATCCTTTTCCGTTACTATTCCGACAGGTTTCCCGTTCTCGACGACGACCGCGCTTCCAACCCCGAACTCTATCATCTTTCTGGCGAGCTTGTGAACCGTGTCCTCCTTGTTGATAGTGCAGACCTCTCTGGTCATAACTTCCTTCACTGGGATGTCTGCCCTCATACCACCACCGGCTCATCTCTTCGGGAGTTTTTAAAACCTTTTGGAAGCGGAGCGAGAGACCGCGAACGAGTTATATACGTTCGGAACAACTTTGCTCATGTCCCTAACACCCATGGATGTGTACAAGTTTCTCCCGAAGACGAACTGCAAGAAGTGCGGAGAGGCTACCTGCATGAGCTTCGCGTTCAAACTGCTGAACAGAGAGAAGAGTCTCGAAGACTGCAAACCCCTCTTCGAGGAAAAGAAGTACGAGAGGCAGAGGGAGAAACTGATCGAACTGTTGAAGCCGCTCGAAAAAGCCACCGAAACGGGACTCGTAGTCAACGAGGAGCTCTGCGTCGGCTGCGGAAACTGTGTCGTAGCCTGTCCCGTCCATGTCGAGAGAGACCCTGAAGGTGCGGCTGTCGGCAGGGGTCCGACGATCGAAGATCCTATCCTCCGCGTGGAGGACGGGAAGGTGAAGGTTCACAACCTCAAGATATGCAGGAGGTACGGCAAGAACCGCATTCTCTGCGTCGTTTGTAGAGAGAATTGCCCGAGCGACGCTATAAGCTTTCTGGAGGGATGAACATGATCTGTCCGGGATGTTCGTGTTTGTGTGACGACGTAATTGTAGGTGACAAGGTTCTGCACGGCTGCATAAGGGCTGCGAGGATTCTGAAGTTCCTGAGAGAGAACAGAGCCGAAGCGAGGGTCAACGGGAAGCCTGTGGATGTAGATGAAGCGATAGAGGCTGCCGTCGATATACTAAAGGATTCCAAGAATCCGGCGATATACGGGCTCGACACCACGACGGTTGAGGCTCAGGAGCTAGCCGTAGCGCTGGCAGAGAAGCTGAACGCGTACATCGACGACAACTCCTCCTTCTGCCTCGGAGAAATCGTCGAAGCGATTCTTAAAGGAGATGTTCCGTCCACGACGCTCGACGATGTCAGGGACAACGCCTACGTCGTAGTCTACTGGGGCGCGAACCCGTACCACAGCCTTCCCAGGCACATGTCGAAGTACACCTACTATCCGAGGGGTAAGAGGAGAGCGAGGGGTTACGAGGAAGACAGATTCTTAGTCGTCGTGGACGTCAGGAGGAGCGAGACAGCCGTTCTCGCGAAGAAGAACGCAAGGTTCGTGAAGGTCAACAGCGACGACGAGCTCGTCGAGAGTTTTCTGCTCGCCCTGGAAGGCAAAGCCGGGAAACATGCTGAAGATGTCGGAGTCATCTTGAGGGAGATGAAAAAAGCAGACTTCAACGCCATATTCGCCGGACTGGGACTCAAATACGGGTTGAAAGACCTGAACCGCTTCTTCGAGATGGTAAAAAGGCTGAACGACGTTTCGAAAGTCTACTTGATTCCTACCGGCTTCCACGCGAACATGAGGGGATTCAACGAGACACTCTTCGCGAAAACAGGAAGCGTTAACAAGTACAGCTTCAAGGACGGTAGATCGGGAAGGGAGTTCGCTTTCACGGAGCTTCTGAGAAACGATGCCATAGATGCGGCGCTCGTAGTGGGGACGGATCCGATATCTTCTCTGCCATTCGAAATAGCCTCAAAGCTCGCGAAAGTGAGGACGATAGTCGTCGATCCGAGGATGAGCCTAACAGCCAGGGTAGCGGACGTGGTAATACCTTCAGCCGTTTCCGGAGTAGAGGCGGGTGGGACGATGGTCAGGAGCGACGGCGTAAGGGTTAAGCTCGACCCCCTCGAGGAGAGGGAAGTAAACGATGTCTACATACTTAAGAAGATCGCGGAGGGGTTGTGATGATCCGCATTTCTAAGTTTTTGAAGTTCGAAGCCGAGATCGTGGTTGCCAGAGACTCGCTGACCCACGACGAGAGCAAGAGAAAAGAGGAGGCGCTGATATACCTCCATCCCGACTTCGCGAGGCGATCCGGCGTTAAGGAGGGCGATGTAGTCGAGGTCAGCAGGAAGGGCAGGAGCGTCAGACTTAGGGTGAAGCTATCGGACAAAGCCCCGGAAAACGGGGGTCTGATTCCGAACGGTATCTTTGCAAGCTACCTCGCAGACATGGAGAACTTCAAGAGGTTCAGGGCGAGTCTGGAGGTCAGCGAGGGTAAGGTTAGCACTGTTGAAGAGATACTGAGGAGCCTCTGAAACGGGTGGAATCATCACCACTCAGCTCGCCCTCGTATCTTCATTGGCCAAAACCTTTTCTTCGCGGGAGCATATAAGCTTTGGTGGTAGTATGAAGATCGAGAACCTCCACTGCGCGAGGTGCGGTTCCGAGTTCGACCTCGACGTTAAAAGGACTACGAGTTACTCCGGTCCTCTGCACATCCCCAACCTCTACTGCCCTTTCTGCGGGAGCAGGAGGCTCATGAGGAAGCAGGGAATATTCTTCCTACGCTAACCCCCTCACGTGCGTAAGAACGTGCGCGACGACTTCCTTTATTATTTTTAACCCCAGCCTGACAGCTTTCACCGATCCGGGAAGGCAGAAGACTACCTTCTGCATAACGATCCCGGCGCTAGCCCTGCTTAGAATCGCGTCAAATCCGATCTCCTCGTAACTGAGCCTTCTGAAGATCTCACCGAAGCCCTCTATCTTCTTAGCGTAAAGAGGTTCGATGGCTTCTATCGTAACGTCGCTCGGTGAAAGCCCCGTTCCGCCTGTCACTATGCAGACATCGACGTTGCAGAGCATCTGAAGCAGCGCGCTCCTTATCTCTTCAACTACGTCAGGAACGAGAGCGTAGTCCACGACGTTCGGCATCTCCTTCGCTATCAGCTTCCCCGACTCGTCATCATCGGGAATCGAGCTCACACCTCTGAGCGGTCCGTGCCTCTTCCAGCGAGAAGTGGAGACCGTCAGAATCCCTACCCTGTAGTCCACTTCCCTCGCGTGGCTCACGAGAACCACCTTTCAAGCGTCATCTGTGAAGTTCTGGCGCTCTTCAGCTTCTCCACGGCTTTTTCCACCCTATCCCTGCTGAAGTCGTGCTCCTCACACAAGAACTCGATTATCTTGTCAGCGTCCGGCTCCCTGAACTTTATCTCGTAATCGTCAGTAACGGGAGGGTTCAGGAAGAAGTTTCTTATCTCCTCCACGTTTTCTATGCTAACCTTAAGAGCTCTCAGCGTTCTGAATATGTCGCCATACGTCTTTATATATCTATAAGCTTTCGCCACACCTATCCCCCTTACACCCTCGTTGTAATCCGTGCCAACGAGAATTGCTACGTCGACGAGCTGCTCTCTCGTTATTCCCAGCCTTTCGAGGTTCCTCTTGAGGTCTATGACTTCGGGCTTCACCTCGACGTAAACGTTCTTCCCCGGAAGCTTCCTCCTTCCGGTTATGGCGAGGTTTCTCGCCAGCCTCGGACTGCCGAAGAGTAGCGAATCGTAATCCTGGCTGCCGGTGAAGTCCACATCTCCCTTCGCA
This sequence comes from Archaeoglobaceae archaeon, assembly GCA_040514265.1. Classification (GTDB taxonomy): domain Archaea; phylum Halobacteriota; class Archaeoglobi; order Archaeoglobales; family Archaeoglobaceae; genus WYZ-LMO2. Next base: position 9,889 of record JBEVCD010000055.1, read on the forward strand.
GCCATGTAAGCTGCTTGCGCTTCCCCCTCGCTCGGAGCCTGGACGATCGGTATGCCCATGTAAGTGAGAAGCTCCTTAGCCGAGCTGACGACGAAATCGTCCACCCTCACCGCAGCCTGCGCATACTTCTTTGCATACTCCTCCCCGCTCTCAAGAGCTTCTCTCCACTTTTCCTCCGCCTCCTTTCTCCTTCTCTGCCTCTCCTCAATTTCAGCTTTCTTGAATTCCGGTGGTTCACCGTCGAAAACGAAGACTGGCTTTATACCGGCTTCGACCATGTTTGAGACTCTGTAGAGAATGCCGGAGAGGTGAGAGGTTATCCTGCCGCGAGAGTCTTTGAGAGGAGTCCCGTCGGGTTGTCTTATCGTTGAGAGGAACTGGTAGAGAGTGTTGAAAGCGTCGATCGCTATCTTTTTACCCGAAAAGTACTCCATCTCGACTTCTTCCTTCTCAAGCAGCTCACCGATGTTTGCGCCCATGTTTTTAACTGTCCGTAATCAATTAAAAAACTTGCTTTGAAGGAGTGACGTGAAGGGCGTAATACTCGCAGCCGGCGTGGGAAGCAGGATGGGTTACAGGGCGAAGCCACTCGTAAAGGTCGGCGGAATCGAGATAATAGCGAGAACTGTAAAGCTCCTGCAACCTTACGTCGACGAGTTCGTCATCGTCGCAAGCATTTACGCGGATGAAATAAAGAGCTTTCTCGATTCCCTGGGCGTGAAGTACACGCTCGTGAGAAACCCGAATCCCGAAAGGGGAAACGGCTACTCCCTCCTTCTGGCAGAGAAGTACGTCGACGACAAGTTTGTCCTCGTTATGGGGGACCACGTTTACAGCCGAGAGTTCGTCGAGGCTGCGATAAGGTGCAAGGGGCTCGTCGGCGATAGAAGGGCGAGGTACGTGGACGTGAGGGAGGCTACGAAGGTGAAGGTTCGCGACGGAAGAGTCGCCGAAATCGGCAAGGAAGTTAAGGACTTCGACTGCATCGACACGGGGTTCCTCGTCCTCGACAAATCCGTTTTCGATGTTGCAAAAGAGTTGAGAGGCGAAGTGATAACGCTGAGCGACATCGTAGCTGCCGCGAAGCTACCCGTTTGCTTCGTCGACGGAGAGTTCTGGATGGACATCGACACGATGGAAGACGTCAGAAGAGCGAATGAGCTCCTCGTGAAACTCGCCGTAAAGGGTACAGGCGACGGCTTCGTTTCGAGGCATCTAAACAGGAAAATCTCAACGCGAATTTCGGCTCTGCTCGTGAACAGAGTGACGCCCAACCAGATGACTCTCCTCAGTTTTCTGATCGGTACCCTCTCAGCTCTGGCAGCCTTCTTCAACGCAGCCGTCGGAGGTGTGATCTATCAGCTCTCGTCGATAATCGACGGCTGCGACGGCGAGATCGCGAGAGCGTCGCTGAGATCGTCAAGAGTTGGTGGCTACGTTGACTCGGTACTCGACAGAGTTGTGGATTTCGCCTTCCTGCTCGCGCTTGCTCTTCGCCACGGCTACTTCGAGCTCGCGATGCTTGCGGTCTTCGGCAGCGTGATGGTGAGCTACTCGACGGAGAAGTACAAAGCAGAGTTCGGAAGGAGCGCCTACGACGAAATCAAGGAACTCCGTTACATACCAGGAAAGAGGGACGAAAGGATATTTCTGATCTTCCTCCTCTGTCTCTCCAGCGTGGCGTTTGACACGATCCCTCTACTCTTCGCAGTCATCGCAGCCCTGGGCTTCCTTAAGTTCTCCGCAACCGCCGTCATCGTTTGGCTCAGAGCTCGATGAACTCACCGATTTCGAGTATTCTGCAATTTATTCCCTCTCCCGCGAGCCTCTCGCACAACCCCTCGGCGTTCTTTCTCTTTTCAGGCTTGAAGTGGACTGGGATCACGAGCTCCGGCTTTAACCTCTTCATTTCGCTGACGTAGTCGTCGTAGTAGTCCGGAAAGCAAGCCGTCAGCACGACTCTTGCTTTGCAGTCCGGGAACTTCGCCGAATCGCCAGCGTGCAGAACTCCGTTGTAAAGGTAGCTCACAGACTCTTCCGACTTCCAGCACCAGCTTTCGAGGACTTCGATTCCGTCGAACTTGTCTCCAGGCTTTGCGGCGATTCCTTCGAGGTCGTACATCTTAAGCGTGTGCTCTGGGGCGACGAGTTTCTTGTAATCCAAATTCCTCAACTTCTCGATGTCGATGTGATCAGCGTGCTCGTGCGTCACCAGAACGTAGTCGAAGCTGCCCACCGGCTCGGCGACGTAGTTCGGGTCTACTATCACCCTCATCTCAGCCTCGATAACTACGCACGAGTTACCGAGCCAGCCGAGCTTCATGTTAAATAGTCGAGCGCCGAATAAAAAACCTAACCGCGTAGCCGACGCTAACCCACCAAGACTTGAGTAAATCTTATATGGCTGCCCAACGCTCTTAACCTGAGCGGGGGTTGCCGAGTGGACAAAGGCGCCGGATTGAGGGTCCGGTCCCGTAGGGGTTCGAGGGTTCGAATCCCTCCCCCCGCATTACTCTAGAATTCTGACTAACGTCAGAACCCCGAAACCCTTAAATACTTTTTTAACGCTGTTAATGACATGAAAACGGTCGACTGTATTGGGTTGTACTGCCCCGAACCTGTGTTCAGGGCGAGAAGGGCAATGGAAGAGGCTAAGGTTGGTGATGTTATAGAAATTCTCGCTGACGACCCTGCAGCAGAGTCTGATATTCCGGTACTTGTCAAAAAGCTCGGTCAGGAGCTTGTGGAGTTTGAGAAGGGAGAAGACGGTGTTTTGAGGTTTGTGGTAAAAATTGTAAAGGAGGTGAGATAAATGGCAAAGCTGCTTTACGTTCAGACGAGCGGAATTGACACTCCTGAAAGGCTTTATGCTCCCTTCATCCTTGCAATGACCGCCAAGGCAATGGGTGATGATGCGATCATATACTTTGTTATCAAGGGTGTAACAGTGGTTAAGAGAGGTAACGCTGATAAGATCAAGATAGGAAACTTCCCAAGTTTAAAGGAAGTGATGGATCAGGCTATGCAGAGTGGTGTTGAGATGATGGTCTGCGACAGAAGCTCCGAGCTGCTGGGGATAGATAAAGGAGACATTGTAGATGGAGTTAAAATCGTGGGAGCTGCAACTCTCAATCAGCTCGTGCTCGAAGCTGACGGCGTGCTGTATTTCTGAGGTGGTGATATGGCATACTTCGACTACGCCTCGGCGAAGCCCGTTGATAAAAGGGTTCTGGAAGCTATGCTGCCCTACATGACCGAAAACTTTGGAAATCCCTCCTCAATCCATTCTTACGGATTCAAGGCAAAGGAGGCTGTCGAGGAGGCGAGAGAAAAAGTCTCCAGGCTGATTAATGGGGAAAATGGAACTGTAATATTCACCTCAGGAGCGACGGAGGCGAACAATCTTGCTGTAATTGGCTATGCAATGAGGAATGCGAGGAAGGGGAAACATGTACTGATATCGGCAGTGGAACACATGTCGGTAATAAATCCAGCGAAATTCTTGCAGAAGCAGGGTTTTGAGGTGGAGTACATTCCCGTTAATAAGTACGGCGAGGTTGACGTCTCGTTTGTGGAGCAGAAGCTCAGGGATGATACGATTCTCGTTTCCGTTCAGCATGCGAACAACGAAATTGGCACTATTCAGCCGATAGAAGAGATTTCGAAAATTCTAAATGGTAAAGCAGCGCTCCACGTTGATGCCACAGCCTCATTGGGGCAGATTGAGGTAGATGTTGAGAAGCTTGGAGCTGACATGCTAACTATTTCAAGCAACGACATCTACGGACCAAAGGGAGCTGGAGCGCTCTGGATTAGGGAGGGTGTGAGAGTTCAGCCCATAATCCTTGGAGGAGGGCAGGAAAGCGGGCTGAGGAGTGGAAGTGAGAACGTTCCTGCTATAGTGGGGTTTGGTAAGGCTGCAGAAATCACTGCTGAAGAGTGGAGAGATGATGCAGAGAGAGTCAGGAGGCTCAGGGACAGGATTATTGATGGGGTGCTGAAAATTGAGGAGAGCTATCTCAACGGGCATCCTGAAAAGAGGCTTCCCAACAACGTAAACGTAAGGTTCAGCTACATTGAGGGGGAGTCCATTGTCCTTAGCCTTGACATGGCTGGAATTCAGGCTTCTACTGGATCAGCATGCAGCTCAAAGACCCTCCAGCCGAGCCACGTGTTGATGGCCTGCGGTCTGAAGCATGAAGAGGCTCATGGCACCCTGCTGCTAACTCTTGGAAAGTATAATACTGACGAGGACGTGGACAGGCTTCTGGATGTGCTGCCGGGCGTGATAGAAAGGCTGAGGAGCATGTCTCCCCTTTACAGGAGGTGAGAGAGTGTATAGCGATAAGGTTTTCGATCACTTTCGGAATCCAAGGAATGTGGGTAAAATTGAGGATGCGGACGGTGTGGGAACTGTTGGCAACCCTGTGTGCGGAGATTTGATGACCATTTACATTAAAGTCAAAGACGACAGGATTGAGGATATCAAGTTCCAGACCTTTGGCTGTGCTGCTGCTATAGCGACGAGCAGCATGGCGACTGAGATGGCTAAAGGAAAAACGATCGAGGAGGCTTTACAAATAACGAGAGATGCCGTGGCTGAGGCTCTTGGTGGGCTGCCTAAGCAGAAGATGCACTGCAGCAATCTTGCTGCTGATGCGCTGAGAAGGGCAATAGTTGACTACCTGAGAAAAAATGGAAGAATTGATAAGATAAAGGAGTTAGGACTGGAAAAGGAACTTGAAAAGATGGAGAAGGGTGAGATGGACGATCACGGGGAGCATTGTGAGGCTTAAGCCATGAAACCGCACTGTGTGGTGATGGTTAAGTATGTATTGCCCGCGTTGAGGGCGCAGGTTGCGATTGAGCTCATGAAGAGGGGTTACAGGGTAAAAGACATTGCAGATTTGCTCGGGTTAACTCAGGCAGCAGTGTCGCAGTACATAAAGAGCAAGAGGGGTCAGAAGGGTCTGGAATTAATCAGGAGGTCTGGGGAGGCATTAAAGGTAGTGGAGGAGCTTGTCGATGACCTTGTGGCGGGCAGAATAACCATAGAGGATGAGGTGGACTATCTCTGTAAGGTTTGCGAAATACTGAGAGAAGAGAACGTCATCGAGGAAGAAAACTATGCCGTTTGAGCTGGACAAAAGTGCAGCAAAGCATCGCTGTGACGTTTGTGGAAAGATAGCAAGGGACCCGATTGTGGTCAAAACGTGCTGCGTAGACCACCCTGTAACATTCTGCAGCAGAAGCTGCTACCAGAAGTGGAAATCGGAGTGGATGAGAAGGCAGGAGCAGCTCAAAAGCGGTACGAGAAGAGTGCTCTGGTAAAGTTTATATTCAGGAATTAACAGTGTTCAACATGTCGGACAAAATCAACGGGATCATAATCCACAGCGGGCAGTGGGATAGAATTTACCACGCTTTCAGCATAGCTTCAGTGTTGGCTTCAATGGGTGAGGAGGTTCAGGTTTTCCTCACCTACTGGGCTCTTCGTAATTTGTGCAATGGAGAGAAGGTTTTTGACAGCGATGAGGAAAGGAAGGTAATAGAGAGCGGCATTAAGAGAGGTATTTTGAGGGAAATTGAGCAACTCGTAAACCTCGGCAAGTCCTTCGGGACGATGAGGATAATTGCGTGCTCTGGCAGCATGGAGCTCTTCGGCATCAAGGAGGAGGAGCTGCCAAGCTGGGTTGACAAGGTTGGCGGGCTGACCGAGGTTCTCGGCGGTGACAACTTCATCTTCGTTTGATTTACCCTACGTCAGAAGCCTTCGGGAGCTAAAGGAGGAGCTGAAGGCGAGGAAAAAGTCTCAGTGCAGCTACAAAGCGAGAAGGTACTTTTTGAAGAACTTTGGCTTCGACATTGACGACTACGACCTTGATTTTAGCGGTGCGGGAATGTGGAGACAGTTCTTTGGTCTGCACTTCGAAAATATCGTTGCTGAGGTGTTCTGCAGGTCTTATAGCTTTGACCGCTTTGACCTCACCTACGTTATGGACGGATTTACCACCAGAAATCCCTTCAAGTACAGCCTTGTAAAGCCGAAGTTTGCAAGGAAAAGGGAGAAAGGAGGGGCGTTTGAGGTGAGAAAGTATGCCATATCTGATGACTTTGTTGAGAGACAGGTTTTGGAGGACATAAGGGTTTTTGGAAGTGACGATACATCAATCCACTTCCACTCCAAGCTCGCTGAGAGAGCTGGCATGAAGATTAGAAGTGCTGACCTCTCTGACTTTTTGTCTGGCTTCGTTCACTCAGCGATTAACAGCCTCAGTAAAGACCGGTTGGGAAAAGTGCTGGAAACCCTTTTCATCCTCAGAGATGTTGGGGGAAAAGGGTCAGGGAGAAGCTTAAGTTTGATGATGGGTTTTACAGAAAGGGAGACAAAACAATGGGGATTGATGAGCTTTTAGAATTGAGCGCACAGGGGCTGGTTTTCCCGTCTGCCAGAACCTACTACAGCCAGCTTTATCTCTTCCTTCCGGGCATCATAGCTCCAGGCTATGCTCAAATCGAGGCAGTGTTCGAGCTGGCTGATGACAGTATCTTCATCCCGGCTGTGGAGGGGTTCAAGCTTTGCAAAGAGGTTACCGGCTTTTACCCCCTCATAATTCCTATGCCGGATTTCAACCTGCTGGAAGAGTTCAGATTTACGAAAAATCCCGCCTGCGTTTGCATGTGCACTGAACTCGAATTCAATTTCAATCCAACCGGAAATTTCTATGAGGATATGTTGAGTATAGGGACACTAATCTACCCTGGTAAACAAAATTAATTAATAAAAAGAGGTCGGGCAGCTTGCAGCCCTTGTAGCAGCTCTTGTGTGGCTGTTTTGTTTGACAGTTGCACTGGTTTACATGTATAAAGTTGAAAAGGGAAGCCTATTCTGAAACAGGGTAAAAATTTAATATTTTCAGCCCTAAGCTAATCTAATGGGAAAAGAATCTGATCGATGGTTCAGAGAAGCTCAGTGGGATTTCGAAACATCTAAGATTTTGCATGAGAGGAAGAGATACAATGCGGCAGTTCTATGCGCATCAGGCTGCCGAAAAGGCGACAAAAGCCTTGATTTATCACATAAATGAAGCACCATGAAGTCACAGCGTTAGAGGACTTCTTGACGAAGAACTTCTGAAGCTGGCAAGGGAACTCGATAGACACTGCATTCCATCCCGATACCCTGATGGTGATAGAGTATGCAAAAAGCAGACTGGGAAAGTGAGCTGAAAAAGGCTGTTAAGATTATACAAAAGCACTATAATCTGCATGCGGCAATCCTATTCGGTTCGGGGGCGTGAGGAGATTACAAACCATGAAGTGACTTTGATCTACTCGTTATAGCAGATTTTAGGGAAAGATATCTGGATAGGAGTAAGAATCTGCTTGACATTCTTGACGTTAAAATTAACGTTGAGCCACATCCTTACACCTTTGAAGAAGCCTTGGAAATGCTGAGAAAAGACAATCCAACGCTGGTTGATGCTCTCTCTGAAGGCATCATCTATCACAGCTCCGAGAA